>JAUXHM010000014.1 GCA_030621535.1 Candidatus Methanophagales archaeon
TCTTCCTTGCTTGATGCCCCGTAATAAGGCGGCAGGTTATAGAATCGCTGTAACAAATCATCCACAAAATTCGACACGCGAACCAAATGCGATGCCGCATCAACCGAAATCACAATGTCTTGCTGCTTGAGTTCCACTATTTGTGCGTCGCTTTCCAACTCCGCACCGCTTAGGTCATGCGAGTACCCCAGCTCTTTTGCTCTTTCCACGCTCAGCCCTATTTCTTTCGGCTTGAAATGCGTCAATGGCAAATTCGTGAAATCGTATCTTATCGTACCGTCTTTAAACACGAACACACCATGCTTCGCTCTTAATATCCCCTTCCCAAGATGCTCCGCCACTTTTTGACTCGATATAAGGCCTTGCACACATTTTACGTCCACTTTGTTAATGTCAAAATCAATGCCCAACCTGCTCAGCGTTTTGTGATAGTAGTCCCACAAATCAACGCTTTTTTTACCTCTGGATGCCGGATACCGGACACGGGATACAGGTTTAGGTTTGACTTGCATCTTGGATTTTGGATTTTGCATCACCACCTGAGTTTGAAAATTGCCCATTTCCACTTCTATCACTCTTTCTTTTAACGCTCTCTTCAGAGACCTGTTCTTTCCCCCGTATTCCCCTACTGGGAAGATAGAATGAGGTGCAGGTTGCATTTTCCTCTCTTTTGATTTCTCGGGTCTTCCCATTCTCATGCCTATTCTTGTCGGCGCTTTCGGTCTCGTCTTTATTCGCACTGACTCATCCCTACTCAAATCATCTGTTATCCCCAAACACCGTAGCAAAGCACCCGGCTCTTCTATCCTGACCTGCATCCTGCATCCTGCATCCTGCATCTTTTCCTGACTTTGATGCAGGACAAGCAAATCCTCCAGAATCGCCTTTATTTTCCCTTCTGCGTCATCGGGAATAAATAGTGCCTTTTCATCTGATACGGGATGCGGGTTTGTCTTGCCTCTTGCATCCTGCCTCATGCATCCCTTTTCGCATATCCACTCCGCTAAATATTCCCGGTCCTGCTCAGTTATGTCCTCCCACAAATAGGTATATGCAGGATGTAACGGCACTGCGAAGCGCGATGTGATTTCTATTGCTTCTGTTTGACTCGGTGTTTTGCAACGCCACTTCTCTGCTTCTTCCTTCGCGCTCGCTTCTAACTCCTTTAACCACCATTCATGCGAGTATGCACCGGGCATTAACCGATGCCCCGTTTCCAGAAACTCACCGTAATCAATGAGTATCTCACCTAAATCCACTATTTCCGCTATTTCCTCCCTTACCCTCTGAACGTCTTCAACGGAATTTAATCTGATCAGGCTGCCATCTCTTAATTTCACTGTCGGTCCCTCAATGGAATCCACGGGAACAACACAAGCGGCTTTACCAGGCAGTTCGGGCTTTAGCTGCGTTCCCACGGCAGTGAATTCAAGTAAAGACATCGCTGCAGGGTGAATGCCCGCGGAAGCAAAACCCGAATTGCGTGCCCGACCATATCTCAATCCGAATGCCCCTTTTTCTGATGGTTTTCCGAATACGGGTCTCCCAGCTATCACGTCCGCTAAAAAATCCCGCTCTCCTTTCTCTACCTTCGATTTTACTAACTTACTCACCCATTCCCAGCCCTGGATACCCATTTTATCAACATGCCTTTTTATCTTCGGCGCCTTCATTGCCATTCCTTCTGTGAGAACGAGTACCATCCCGCCCCTTATTTTATTCGTGGCGACTCGTTCAAGGTCTTTATAGCCTCCAACTTCTCTATCCTCCGTAGGGTCGCCGTCTATGCAAATAGGGCAATTCCCCACGATTTCCTTTATCTCTTCGTCCGTAGGCGTGTATTGCAATCCGCTTATTTGTGCATAGGCGGAAACCTCCAGTATATATCGCCCTATTTCTTCTTCTCGCGGCGAATACGCTGCAAATCCCACTTTACTCCTTAGATAATCCGCAACCAATACAGAAAGCGCCTGAGCAGTTCCACCTGCACTTCTTATCGGACCCGAATAAAATATTTTAATGTACTCGCTCGAATCGTCGTTTCTTCCCGTTTCAACCCGCGCTATGCCATCCAAAGGCGCAGCAACCACGCCTTCGGTGAGAATCGCTACTGCGGTTCTAACTGCATGCTCTATCACTTCTATGCGCTTGTAGTTGCCGAATTTTTCTTCTGCGAAGTCATATCCTACTTTTAACGCTATTTCCTCTCTACTGTGACCTTCTCGCTCTAATTCTCTTATCCTTCCGCTTATGCCTTTTATTCCTATAAGCGCTTCTACGCGAGCTGCAAGGTCTTTGGTTATCTCGATTTCTGGCTGAAGCGAAGGGTCAAAACCTCTTTTCCTCGCCTTTCGTGCTATTTCTGTTTCCTTTTTCAGTTTCTCCATCAACGTTTCATCGTATATCGCAGTCATGGTCATAGTCATAGCCGTCTTTACCATCTATGCAAATCGTTTCTCAAAAGAAAAAGTTTTGTGAAAGAAATAACTTTTAAAGTACTACTCAACTATAATATCCCCCACCTCTCTTTCATACATGTCTCTCATATAAGCCACCGTGCCCATAATGACCCGGTTTATCGTATAGATAAAAGCTGCGCCATACAGAATGCACGCAATGAAGAACAAAGACAGTATATAACTCCATTCGCTTTTTACCTCTTTTAACTTCTTTTCTGTATCCTCAGACATAAGTGACTCACCTGCGACCTTGTAGTTCTTTAATGCATCTTCCAGGTATTTCTCCGCCAATCCATAGCTCTCAGAAAAAGTATCGTATTTATAAGGATTCAAAAGAAGATGTGTATTCCAGATTCTAATAAGATCGTTCTCCCTGCTATTCATTATGTTTTTATCCGCTTCAATCCGAAAGTGTGTTGCATCGCTTGCTAATTCATCATGCTTATCCATGAGCAAAGATTCCTCATAGACACATTCCAATTTCTTTTCTTTATCGTTTAGCAGGCCATATATAGTAGCGGCATATTGATATGAAAGAGCGGATTCAAGCACATTTTCCTCCTTTTTTAATCTGCTTATGTCGCCCATTGCCATTGCGTGCTCTACCGCTTTCTTTATGTCCCACCCTCGCCCTTCAAGCATTTTCGCCTCGTCAATCAACACCTCCTCTGTTGTCCTATCCGCACCCGTTGAGATATCCTTTGCATACCCAGATATATCCCAATTGTTCAGCTCGGAATTCGAACCTACTGTGGATGCGGATACCGAGGCACTCAATAAGTTCTCCACTGCTTTTCCATAGTTTTCCTCTTCACTGGATATAATACCATCATTCAGCGATGATATTAGAGAGAGTGCGCCCTTCGTCAAAACAGGTATTTTTTTCCAGTCATCAGCATCTATTTCGCTTCCCTCTACAACTTCCAGCATCTCTACCCCGTTTGATATTATAACTTCTGAGGATGGATAACTCTTATATAACTGGGTTCCTCTGAATAATCTAAAACTTTCTATCATCTTCGTGATGTTTATCGGCACAATCTTCGCCTTTACTTCCATTCTCTTTGCTCCTATCTCGTAAGCACTTATATCATACTTCCACGAATAATCCTTAGGCACTGCCTCCAATCCGGATTCTATTTTGAGCGTAATATTTCTTGACTCACCAGGAGGTATTTCATAGAAATCCGTCTCTTCTTTTAGCCATTTCCCGTATTCACCACTCTTTGAAAATCGTAAATTCCGCACCGGTTTGTAAAGATAGACCTCCGTTAATGTTATATTCGCGCTTTTCTTTTTATATCCACGCTCTTTCAGCTCTATGGTCCCGAAATCAATAGAAGGGGGAGATGTTGTGAAATAAGGAGAGGTGGAGGAGACTGTAAAATCAACCGGCCATATTATCACTATGGTTATGTCCACATCACCATGCCCAGCCCCTCCGGCATCTATATACAACCTTCCGTGATACGTTCCTTCGGGTGCATCGTATGGTGCAATGACATGAAGTTCAATGTTTTCACTGCTCTTTCCAGAAACCGATCCAGAAGGATTGACTATCTCAATTTCTATCTCTCGGGGATATTCTGTGAGCCAACTATTGAAGTCCATCGTCTCATCACCTTCATTCCTCACCCGCACATCAATATATCTATCATATTTGCGAACAGTGCCCTTTGGCTCATCGAACTTTATTTCCAAATCTCCATCGTGAAGTTTTCCGAGTTTCGGTGGCATCAATATGTATGCTTCAATCGTTATCGAGTCTGGACTTATTTCGGTATGGCTTGTGGTGGTTGTGATTTTGTAGTCCCATGAATATTCGTTTTTAATAATGGGGTCCTTTTCAGAAGTTATCTGAAATTTAATCTCAGCAAAAGAATCCTTATCTATCTGATTTGGTGGGTCATCTTTAATCGTAACCCACGGGTTTCCACTTATTTTTTTTATTTCGATGCCTTTTACATCTTTATACCCATATACCTCGCTGATCGTAATCGTTTCTGATTCTTTGGATTTCTTGCTACCTATCTTTTCTCCTCTAAAATTGATTGAAGAAGGAGATACCACGATCTTTGCACAGTGTATTATCTTTACAGTGACAGTGGCGACCGTCACTTCTTCAGCTTTTATCTCGAGGTAATACGATATCTCATCCGCATCCCAAGATGCCTTGATCGTAATAACTTTGAATTCTCCTGGATCGAGGGGAAAATTATCAGAACAGGGAACAATCTTGGGATCATGGCTAATGCTCACCACGGTGGCATTTTTTCCATTGTTAGTGATTGTTATAGTTTCCTCTGCTGTATAGAAATCCTCAGAGTGTCTTTTTGAATCAAATAATACTTTTACCTCAGGCTCAGGCGGAGTTACTACTATTTGAGGATTAGATGCGCTTGCACACCCTATACCTATGCACATTAAAAGGAAAGAAAAGACGAAAATAGTAATACAAATACTAAACAATAAGCTCTTCGCCCAACCTCGTGTCATCCAACTCCTCACCCCATTTCTTGAAATCCATCCATATTATAACGGTGAAGAAGGAAAGGATAAAAAGATAAATTGCAACCACCTTAAGCGTGTCAAGCATCAACCGGTGATAAACAATTTTTATCTCATTTTCAATCCCTTTCACATTCCCCAGTTCTTTATCCTTATGCTTCTCATATATTTTCTTCGCTTTTTCAAAAGAATCCCTCGCTCTTATTATCTCCATAAAAGCAGCGCCAACGATTTCTGAAGAGGGATTCCTCGCTTTATCGAGATGTGAACTCGCTTCGTCAATGAACTCGGATGCCTTTCTCATGTCTCTCTTATATACCCATTCGTCTCTCCTCGACTCGAACTCCATCCTGCTCGCATCGCTTAGCGTATATATGCCACCTTTTTTATATGAAATTGAACTTATCTTCTCATATTCGATCTTAAGCTCTGTCTCTTTCTCGTTCCTTGAAATATCCTCAAAGAATTTCCCCTCGCTCCTGTAAAACCGCTTAAGTGCAAGCTCTGCGAGCATTGGTATTTCCGATATGTCGTATCCGCTGAGCGCATTTAGGTCCATATTATCCGCGATTTCAATCGCTTCTATGTGGTCTGAAGGGACTGAACTTTTGCTTAAATCCGCCATTTCTTCAAAATCGTCAATAATTCCGAGAAAAATATCCACCCACTCCTTTGTACCCCAGGTCACATCCTTACCTTCCATCCCCTGTATCACCGCTTGTGTCTTTGCCTTTGCAAGATATAACTCACCATAGTCGTCAAATAATTCGGGCTTATCTACTGATATTATATCTTCAAGCAGCTCCCTCTTCATCTCATCTGACCCTGCTGCGGGTGTGGAAAAAGAGAGGGTGCTGAATATAATCACGGTTAGCATTAATATCATCAATGTAACCAGGCTTCGCTTTTTCATCAAAAATATATAGCACGATGAACTATAAATTTTTTAAGGAAATCACTTATGACACACCTGTTCATCGGAATAGGAAACGCAGGGGGAGCAATTCTCAATGCTTTACTGGAATATAAAGAGGTGAGAAGAGCCAAGCCAATCGTTATCAAGTCCAAGCCCGAACCGGAAAAAGAGAGCGACAAGGAGGATAAAATAGAGGCGACTCTAAAGAAAGTAAAAGGCATTGAATTCGCTTTTTTGTTCTCCGGACTTGGTGATTGCAATATAACGCTTCATATAGCAGAAACGCTGACCGGGCTAAACATAAAAGTATTTCTTGTTGGCGTTTTGCCTGCGAACAGGCGAGAAAAAAGAGAAGAGCTGATAAATGCATATTATTCGATGGAAAAGCTAAAGGAGCATGTTAACTCATTTATAATCGTTGATAACCAGAGGATAGCGCACCTTCCTAATTTCGAAGATTATTATCCCCAGTATAATAGGTATATCGCATCTTGTATCGCAGACATTCTTATTGGGACATCACGACCCGGTTCGTTACCCGAGGAGATGCAATTGTCTATGCATATGGATGAGGTAGTAAAGGCTTTGTCCTTCGAGAGTGAGCCCGGATATGTGGCATTATCGAGGGCTTCAGAGCTTACGAAGGGATTATGGGGGTATATCTTCCCTTTTCTGAGGCACAGACCTCTTGACCTCAGAACACTTCTTCATGTTTCATTGGATAAGCTCAGCGTTTCTGATGCACCGATAGGCTGTGATAAGAGCATCTCCTTTCTTCGAGTCCCGGAATATTATATTAGAAATAGAAGTGTGGATAGAGAACTGATAGAGGAATTCATGCCCTCGTATTCAAAAGAGTGCCATCTGGCTGTATCCACTACAAAGCGAAATATAGCAGCGATAACCAATTTGTTCACCTATAAGTTCGATCAATTGGAAAGACTGCGGGAGATAAGGGGGCTTGCATATGAGAAAACATGAGATTATAATTGTTCCATTAGCGTATTTAGCATTAATCGCTCTCGGCATCTTCATTCTTTTCAGCACCGGGTCTGACATTGCAATAACCAGTATACTTATTCTCATCCTCGCAACAATAGTAGCGGCGTTCTTAGTTCGATACCTCGTTACGGTAAGGAAGAGAAGCATAAAGGAGAAGGTGATGGAGCGGGACATCGAGGGGATTGCAAATCGGTATGCAGAACAAATGCGAATTTTATACGATTTCGAAGATAAATATGCGATAAGCACAAAAGAATTCAGGAATGAGTTGGAGAAGGTAAAAGAGGGTTTATTTGAGCTGGGCTGCGTGGTAAACGGGAGGATAAGAATAGACAGAGCGAAGCTCAGAAAAGTAGTTTTTGCAGATGTTGAATGGGTGATTAAGATGTTCGAGGGCATAAAGGACAGGCATGAGGTCGTCCTTTATTCTCGGATGATAGATAAATGCAGAGACTATTTGGGAAGTATAAAAGAGCTTGAAAACGCAGGGTATGAGAATATACGGGGCAAGATAGAGGGGATAGAATCTAGGATAAGAGAAAGCGAAGGTGTTGAAGTGGATTCACTTGAGCTATCCATGTTTATGAATGGTGTGGCTTCAATCTTGGAAGAAGCGCTGAGAATCTGTTTGCGGGATGCACATGATTTAGAAGTGGAAGGGAGAGAGAGTGCAAAAACAGATACATCCAGAATCAGAACCGATATAAAAATTGTCGAGCACAGCATAGAGCATGGAAACTACGAAAACGCATCAAAAGTATTGAAAAGCGTGATTGAACGATTGGTAGGGGTGTTGAAGGATGCGTTTGAAAGGTATAAAGCTCACGCGCTTGAGCTGACAAACGTAGTAGTTGAAATTTCGGATACGGAAGAAGAGAAAAAAGAGGTGGGAGAGATGAGGAAAAGCATAGAGGAATGCATGTTGCCTTCACAGATGCGAAAGCTGCGGGGGCATGGTAATGCGCTCATAAGAAAATCCATTTCCGCTCTGGAGGCAGTTTATAACAAGATATTCGAGATTGAAGGGAAAATACTGAAGGAGAATCCGACAACGGAAGTATATCCCGTGGAATATTGGGCAAGAGATAAGATGGGTGAGATAGAGGAACTTAAGTCAATGTTAGCCTCTGCCTCCTCGGATACAAAGGGATTTATTCATAGATACAGACTCTTAGCTTCGGATGCTCATTCGAGGTTGATGTATGATTCCGAGAGGTTAAAGTATATAAAGGCAAATAATATATCTAAAAAGTAATATTAATATATTAAAGGGAAAGAGGTATCAGATATGGAACCCCAAAGTATAGGAATACTGATTGTTGTCATATTGCTAATCATAGAGGTAGTGGTGATGTTGACAAAGTTAAAAGTGGACAAGATGCTTCTTCTTATGCCCGTCATCGGTGTAATATTCGCCGTTATCTCCTTTGCGTTAAATGAATACCGGGATAAGATTCTTTCTTCTTTATCAAGCTCTGCTTCTCATGCTGTGATATATGTTATATTAGCAGTAGGAGTTATATTTGGATTATTTAGTGTCGTGGTGTGGTTTAAGGGAGAGAAAGAAGCAAGAAGACTTAGTTCAGCAGCAAAAAGCATAGATAGCACGGTTGCGGGGATTGAAAGCGATATAAGAGGGAGCGGGATGGAAATAGAGCATTTCGATGACGAGATGAGCGCTATTAAAACAAAGGTAGAAGATTACGAATCGAAAGAGAAGGGGGTATGATACTGAATAGATGGAAAAGGGAGAAGATACGGTAAACAGGATTGTCATTGGAATTGGTGGGCAGGGAGGCACCATCGTAAATAATATATTGCGAATGCTGAAGTTCAAAGCAGGGAAAGCGCCGAAGAATGAGGAGTTTTTGATTATAGATACTGATCAGGCATCTGCGAACGCATGCAGCGAAGTAGAAGAGCGGAAGAAAATAATACTAAGCAGACCGGATACGATTTTGATGAAGAACACCAATAGATGGCTTCCTGACCCATATCTTTCGGCTGCCGGTGCGGGATGTGGACAACATCGGATATATGGTAGGGCGATGTATAATGTGCATCGAGAGAGGATATTCAGTGCGATAGGTTCAGCGGCGTCGGAATTGAGGAACAGAACCGGTGGTAAGGACTTCTTCATTCTGATGGTGTGCGCATTCGGCGGGGGAACGGGGTCGAGCATGCTACTTGACGTTGCAATAGACATACGCGATTGGATATCAAAACAGTTTGGGTCTGAGCCTGTGATGTTTGGAATTGGTATTCTCCCTTCGAGCAAGGAATCCGTGCTTCCGACGGGTAATGCCCTCGGTACAATGAAAGAACTTCATTTCCTTATGTCCCATACTGAGGACATCATAATAGATGACAAGAATTATTCTAATCCATTCAAATTGTTTTTCCTTTTAGGTAGAGACCTTCAGGGGCAGAACCGGGACGAGGAACTGGAAAGGGCGATACCAAGGTTCCTTCTCGACCTCGGATTCCTGCCGGGTGGAACGGTCGAAACGAAAGGCAAGTGGCTCGACCTCAATGACCTTCAGAACAGAGCAAGGGGTTACGAAAACAGGTTTGATTCCCTGGGTTACTACGAGTGCGTATTCCCTACTGAGAAATTATTTTTGTATTATGACATTGAGGATGAGATACCAGTGGTTAGACAAAGATTGGTAGAGATAGAGGCAAAAATATCGGATATAAGGGGGAAAATAGACTCACAAAGGGGAGAATTGGAAAGGTTCGAGGGCAGGATAAAGGACGTTCAGCGAGAGATAGATAGTTACGAATCGGCGGCGGGAATGTTCACTCACGTGAATGCGGCTGCAACTACGGATGCAAAGGCGAAACTGGATAGAGCGAGGAAGAAATTATCGGGCTTGAAGGAGGAGGTGTTCGACCTTGAGATAAGGGCAAGCGACACAGAAGAGGAGAAGAGACTGGCAGAGCGTAATTTAGAACGGCTTGAGGCGCTTAAGAACAAGCTTTTCCGCGAGATAACTTCGCCCCTGAACACGAGGAGTTATCATCAGATAGAATTATCAGAAGAGGAGATAAGGGGCTTAAAGCGGAGCAGAGAAGACCTGAAAAATCTCTCCTTTTTCGAGATTATGAAAAATCTCGACCGCGAAGAAGAGTACTTCAGGTGGACGCATTCGCCGATTAATGAGGGCGACGTCATATTCAATCCGATGGTAAACTACCGGCATTCGATAGGGAATGCCATGACATCAAAATATATAGACGTCCTTCATGATTACGGATTCCTTACGTTGGATGCGCAAGGGAATGTGGTGAATGAGGAGGAGAAGTTCGGGCACTTCATCGCGGTGTTGAGCACAAGGGCGGACAATTTTGATGATGCGAGGCTCGGCGGCGGCGCATTTAAGAGCATGGTGACAGAAAGATTTACAAAGGATGCGGACGTTCTGAAATTGGATACACCGGCACGTGCGCACAGCTTTGCCATGTACACGCTTATGATTGGGGTTCAACCATGGGCGCCTGGTCCCGGGCTTCCGCCGAGACTTCGTGAATTGGAATGGCTTGAGAAAGCATATAGCGCAAGCGATTTCTCTAAACTGCCGCGGCACCACTCTCTTTTCTATGGGACCCCAAAACCATTCTCTGAGATCACCGGAGTACCATACACACCTGGTGCGGAGGAAAAAAACAGGGATATGGTAACGAATTACTGGAGGGATTACGAGATAATAGAGCCCGAAGCAATCTGGAATAACGTTCCTGTCGTGCTTGCACAGTGCTTGAAGATGTTCGATGATTTGCTAACTGGCCTGGATATGGCAGAGGATATAAAAAATGTGCGTGTCCCGGACCCGGAGAGCTACTCAATAGCAAATCTTACGATGCTGGTTCACGGTTTTGAAAACGCGAGTAAAAGCATGGAAAAGGTGAAGAGATGGACTAAAGAAGCGGAAAGAGGATTTGTGCTATTGAAAAACGAGCTTGATGAATTGATATTTAAATTAAAAGGAATGGAAAGGGCACCCGCTGAAGATAAAGCAGAGAAAATGCTGAGAATGATAGACGACTCCTCAAGAAATATGGAGATATTGCTTGACAGGATTGAAGACCTGTCGAACAGGTTCAGTGACGATATAAAATCGGTCATTGAAAAAGCGATGGGTTTTCTCGGCAGGATACCTTCTGACGAGACTACCTCAAGCGTGATAAGGCATATAACGAAGGCTGAGTCCGAGATTTCGAAGCTAAGAGAGGATAGCATGAAAGCGGCAAAGGGGATAAAAGAGATGGGCGGTCCACTCGCAATGATGTTGTCCTCGCTAAAGGAACTGAAAAAGATAACGGAATCGGTGGGATCAGAAGCTGAAACCAAAGGTGGCGAAGGGAGGAAAGGGAAAAAGAAGGGTGTAGAGCTGCCTGATTTGTCACTAAATATGGGAAGGGGAGAAGAAGGAGAATGAAACGCTTATTTTATGTTTCACTTGCTGTTTTGGCACTCACACTTTTAGTTTTATCCGTGGGAATTGGATTTGCAGCAGTTCAGGATGTGCTGAGGCTTGATGAGGAGAACTCGTATGTCCTCAACTTGGAGACCGGAAGTAAGCTGAGATACGTGGAGTTTTTGGATAGCAAACAATTTGAAGGCGATAGGTTGGAATTCCACATATATGTGAGCAAGACCGGGAATCCCATTTTAGATGATTATGTCTTAGAATTGAGGACGAACATGGAGAATCCTGAATGGAAGTTTGGTGATAATTTCTCTCATTCTGCAAATTGGATTGTCTGGAAGGGAAAGGAAGAGCATGAGCGTATGGTTCCAACGGTAATATTGTCTGGCGATGTCCCAAAACCAATAAGAAAAGTAAAAGAGCCGGGGTTCGAAGCATACGACATATATGGAATTGGCGAGGGTGAAGTGTATGTTGAACTAACTGTTGGGACGTCGAAGGATGGGAGGACATTAGAAAGAATTATACAAAAATTGGAACCGTCAATGAAGTTCTTCTCGACGAATAAAGAGATTCAAGATGCGAAGACTGAAATGGATAAAAATTTAGAAGAGGCAAGAGGTAAGATAGGTGGAACCGATTTGGAAGAGGATATACGAAAGTTATATGAAGAAGGCCATCCAGGTTGGGCATCAGAGCTATCGGAACATTATAAGAAATTATCTGTTGCGGCTGAGCCGCCTCCTCTCTCACTTTATATCATCTTGGCGGTAATATTGGGATTGATACTGGGTTCTGCATTCGTGTACGTGTATGTTTCGAGAGGAGGGGGTAAAGGAGTGGATGTAAGTCAGATTTCAGCGGAGTTGAATGATACATCGGGGAAGATAGAGGAGAAATCAAGTTCAATCAATGCGATATCAACGAGGTTTGCGAGGAGTGAGGATGATGAGAAGAGGGGTGTTGCAAGAGAGTTGATACGGATAAGGGCGAGTTTGAATGAGATTTCGAATGAGATAAGGACGATTGCAGATAGGATTAGAGAACGATAAAAACCTTTTTGCCTGCACAAAAAGGATTTAGCTTAATCCAATCTGACTAAATGAGTGTCCTCATAATCATTTACAATACCAAGACCTGAAACGCATCCGGCGGCGACAGGGATGGAACATTTAAATGCAATAAAATTATGCTTGGGGTATGGGCGAAAAAGCCGTAAGAGGGTTTCTCGGCGTGATACCCACGATTTT
>JAUXHM010000077.1 GCA_030621535.1 Candidatus Methanophagales archaeon
AACTCTCCCCTTCAGCGAAATTGAAATAGCAAACTTCACAGAACTGTTGGATCTCGATTGGGATTCGTTCAAAAACACACCAAAAAACGAAGAAGAACAAGAAGAGGAACCGCAAAAAGTTAAATGTCCCAAATGTGGTCACGAATTCTCTTTAGACTAAAACTTTATAAATAACTATACCAAACAGTACTATAAATGAAAGAACGGCAGAAGCATATAGACGCATTCGACACGTACTATGGGTTAGGCACAAAACGCAGCTTAGCGAAACTACACCAACACCTTACCAAAACGGTACCAAGCGGCACAAAAGTAACATCGCTTAGCACGTTAAAGATTTGGTCTCACAAATTCAGTTGGCAAGAGCGCATATTACTACGTGATACTGAAATATCAAAAAAAGTAGAGAAGAAGATCCTAAAAGCGGAAGAAGATACCAGGATAAATTCCTATACAAGAATACTTAAAATTCGCGATAGAATGCTAGCAGCAGTTGATACCGCTTTCTATAAAGATAAGAAAGACGGTATAATCAAAATACGGCCAGACATTAGCGTAAATTCAGCACGTGAACTCAGAGACGTAGCCCTAGGCGCGTTGAAATGTGAAACCGAAGCTTTACACATCTTAGCACCCGAACCGCCGCAGGAACCGAGCACAGTAACGATAACGATAAAAAGTGTACGGGACTTACCGGATAAAAATTAAATCTTTATATGTATAAAACATTTTTATTTGAATGGGGGCGCCCTAACCGCTCCCGCTTATCCGTTAGGGGGATAAAATGATATTGGAAGAAAAGACATATGAGAAATTTGGATATTATAGCACTGATTTAAAGCCCACTCAAATTTTAAAATAGTAGCAATCTGCGATGATTGTGGTAAAATACGTGATTTGCAAAAAAATAATTATCGTACTTTATGTCTATCTTGTGGACATAAAGGTAGAATACATACTAAAGCGACACGACGTAAAATAAGTGCTGCACATAAAGGGGAAAAGAGCCACATGTATGGTAAACATCTCTCTAAAGAATGTCGACGTAAAATGAGTACTACGAGAAAAGGCAAACATCGTTCGGAGGAATGTAGGCATAATTTGAGTGCCGCAAAGAAAGGTAAAAAAAATCCGAATTGGAAAGGGGGAAAATCTTACGGTAAATACTGCTCCAAATTCGATTTCAGGTTTAAAAACTACATCAGAGATAAATTTGGACGGAAATGTTTTCTATGTGGCAAAACGGAAGCAGAGAACGGAAGATGCCTCTCAGTACATCATGTAAATGGCAACAAGAACTGTGGTTGTGACGAAGATAGTACTTGTCAATTTGTGCCACTTTGTGGTTCTTGTCACATTAAAACACATACTAATAACGAATTGGAAAATGTTTTAGTATCTAAGTTATCAGAATTGATAAGTGGTTGGTATATTTAATATTTTTGCGGTAAAAGTTTATATGCATTTGGCTCTTAATTGCCCATATTGAAAGAAACTTATAGAGACACAGATACGTATTTTAGCACCGAAAACTCTAAATAAAAACAGTTAAAGATTTACCAGATAAAAACCGATGGCAGAACAAAAATTAATTTATGAACCGGTGACGAAGCAACAAGAACAAGTACTGACAAATTCCTCGCATGAATTGTTATTATGGGGCCCAGGGGGCAGTGGAAAGACGCACGTAGCAGCGATAAAAGCTATCCTGTACGCTGTAAAGATACCAAACAATATTATCTTCTTAATACGGCGAAAGAAAGTAGATCTGAGAGGCACTCTCTGGAAGAAATGTATGGATCTGTTACCTCCTCCGCTTATGACAAAGAAAGACGAAAACTCAATGATATATCGTCTTTCAAATGGTTCCGAGATATGGGGGCTCGGTTTAGATAGTGAAAAAGATGTAAACAAACTCGCGAGTACGGAAAGCGGTTTTGTAGTCTTAGAAGAAGCAACAGAGATAGAATGGTCACATTATGAAGAAAAAGTATCACGTAGCAACCGACTGCCCACCGTCCCTTTTCATCAGATTTTAGTACTCTGTAACCCCACATTCCCTTCGCACTGGATATATCAGCGATTCTTACTCCAGAAACGAGGTACTAACATCTTTATGCCCACAATCCCTCGTACCGCAAATCTCATACCTACCTGGTGGTACGACGACTATTTAGCAAACTTAACCGGCGTCTTCGGCGCACGTTACAGAGACGGCAAATGGGTTGCAATCGAAGGCGTGGTTTATCCGTTCGACCCGGCGAAACACGTGATAAAACCTTTCCCTATCCCAAAAGATGGTAAACGAGTAGTTGCAATAGATCACGGTTTCTCTCATCCTTTCTCATGCCAGTGGTGGTATGTATCACCAGACGACATTTGGTACCTGTATCGCCAAATATATCATACTCAACGCAGGGTGGCAATTCATGCAAAGGACATCTTAAAATTGTGTAGGCAAGACGGCATTACCCCTACTATCATTTGTGATCACGATGCTGAAAATAACGCAGACCTAAGACATGCCGGCTTATCTACAATAAACGCGCAGAAAGCACGACTAGCGGGACAGCAGGCGGTATACAAACTATTTGAGGAAGACCGCATCTATTTCTTTGAAAATAGCCTTGTTGAGAAAGATCAACTCTTGCAATTCAAGAAACGACCCACTTGCATAGAAGAGGAATTTCCGCTTTACGCATGGGCGACAAAAGGCAAAGAGGATATGATAAAAGAGTTTGATGACGGCATGGATACAATGCGCTATGCAGTGTTTACAGACGGTTTCTCATCTGGCGCTACGATACCAGCTTCAAAGATGACCACAAATAAAGGCCCGCTACCGGGTTTTCGGGTTGGCAACAAGATACCACATTTCTAAGAACAAAAACAATCTTTCATTTGTCATATGCCTTTATATACTCGTAGTACTATTAAATTACACAAGTGTACATATTTGAAAGCACACTAAAAAGGGATAAAAAGGGAGAACTATAATGGGACTAACAGGATTAAAAAGCGAAACAGACATAAGAAAAGCATTAGACGAACAAATGATAAAAGAGGAGGAATCAGTAGGGATAACGGGAGATAAAGACGAGAAAGATGGAATACAAAAAGATTGATCCCTTCCACGAATCCCGTATACCCGAATTACAAATATCCATCGTTAACGCACAAAACTATATAGATTCACTTGAAAAACGGGCTAAACATGCAGAAATGATAGTACTAGAACTTTCCCGGGAAGGTAAAACGATGGATTTTTCAAAATTGTTAGAAATACAGGAAGAGATATGGAGAAAATGACTAAAACAGTAGCAATCCGCATCCTCGCGGATATGAACAAAGAAATAGAAGAGCGAATGCTAACCGACCCGGCGGCGAAAGACAGAGATAAAGCCTCGTATGTAACGTTACTATTACGGCGTGGTATTGAAGCTTCTGATAAGAAAGAAGATGAAGAATGGCAAGCTGCATACCCTCAAGAAAATGGAGAGCGGGGCAAATAAAATATGAGCGTGAAGGGTTAGAGCGATGGCATAGGTGCAAGGGTGCAAACAAATGATAGATGAAGAACTAACCTCGGAACAGCTCCGAAGTTTTTTAAAATTAGATATTAGGGTTGGGCGGGAATTAGCATATCCACGTGAAATAATATATGATGGCCCGCAAGGGATAGTTTGGTCTAACCCCTCTCAGATTTTTTTCATTGAATATTCAGAAGAAGAGCATACAGGTGCTTTAGAAAGATTAGAGTGGATTAGAATGCTCAGGAGCCAATAAAATGCTAATAATCATAACCGATATAGACAGCGGCGAAGAAGAAACATCCACACTCAAGGCACCGCGAAAAGAACAGTATTTAAGTGACGAGGAGATAAGAGGTCGGCGCGAATTCGCGATTAACGCGGTGATACTGGAAGGTTTAAAGTTCATTGCAAACCGGGATACTTCTCCAAGGTTCATAGCATCGCCAAACAGCAATAGGGTTCTTCATGGTGCATTATCTGAATCGGAGACTCAGATACAAGATATAGATTGTCCCCTTTCACATCCTCGTGTACTTCCCATGTGTCCCTGTAGTATTGAGCTAATTTTACCTCGAATATTGGCGTTTTATCACAATCAAACACATGAAGACTAAAACTTTATATGCCTGCCCCTTTTTGTTTCCTTAATGCCCGCGAAAAAAGATAAGCCAAAAACAACAAAAAAAGAAGGGGTAACTATTGTCTCTAGTTTCGGCACATCTTTTACACCTTCCGAAGTGACAGCAGACGTATTAAACGACTATCTGGACAACAATAACTGGTGTATCGGGCTCACACAAAAGCAGAAGAACCTCATCTTCACAGACAAATTCACTATCGAAATTCTCGATCCGGAAGGGGAAGCAGACTCAGAATTAGCGCAAAAGATAACGAACATGTGCGAAGATGTACGCATGTGGGCTATGATGCAGCTCGGCTATGCAGACGGCATCTTCGGGTACGGTATAGGCGTCTATAACCAGGTTTGGGGTTACGACGGCTCTGAATATAGGCTACAAGACCTACGTTATTTACCGGCTTACACTTTCAGACAACCTGGCTCAACTCAAACATTAACATATTCAGAGCTTTTACCCGGTATCACTCTTAGCGACAAAAAACAAATAGAATTTCACCAGACAAATGATTCAGGACAAACAGACCATTTGAAAACAGAAAACCTGTTCTGGATAAAAGACCCTTCAATAGCAGCTCTAACCGGTCGGAGTATCATAAAACCGATAATCCCGATAATTGAAATGCTGAAATACGCATGGGCAACTGAGACACAGCATATGAACCGTGTCGGTGCTCCAATTATTTTTATCACAATAGACCAGCCACAGCCAGCATCCGCACGAACAGATGGCGTCTCCGATGAAGATTACGCATTAGGGCTTTTAGAAAACTGGGGCAAGGATACCGGTTTTTTATTGCGTGAAAATATGACTAAAACTGAATTGAATCTCACAGATAATGCCAACAATCTCGAAGTAATTAAAGCTTTAAATGCAATGATTGTTGATTATATGTCCCCGATTTCTTTCATTTCAGGAGAAGGGCAATCGCTTGGCGATTCTAGCAAGTCACGCGAAAGTTTTTTCTATAAATACATCAAAGGAATCCATACGTGGCACGAAGATCAGTGGGAACGTATCCCTCAAATGTACCTAGATAAAAACGGTTACGAAGGCTATATCGCGAATATGCACATCCCTTCACCTTCAGTAGACCGCAGCGAGATAGAATTAAAACAAGCAGAAGCCGCTATTAACAGCCCGGAACCGATATTATCGAAAAACGAAATCCGGGAACGTCTGGGCGCAAAGACGCTTGATAAACCCGGTTTAAAAGAGTTAGCGGACGAGTTTGCATGTGCACCAGCTCAACCCTCAACAGGGTTCGAGAGCAATATCTCGTCTCTTGAACGAACGTTGCAGAGAAAGTTACAGGCAGTAGAGGAAAAATTTGCAGCGGACGTTTTAAAAGCTTTGGAACATGAAGAAGAATGAAAACCAAAACGCAGCGGGCTTTGGACGCCGCCCTAGACAAACGGCAAAAGAGAATAACGGATATTTTAGTAAAAGATTCAATACTCTCGTATAAAGAAGGCGACCTGGCAGCGTATAAGAAACTAAACATAGAATCTTCATTCAAGCAGGTACACAA
>JAUXHM010000064.1 GCA_030621535.1 Candidatus Methanophagales archaeon
GAGGCTGGATGGATGTTTGGTAGATATTTAGAATGGATACTTCAAGAGTTGTGTGAAAATTTGGAGTCTTCAGTGAAATACAATAGGCGAAATGAGTATACTCTTTCCGAACTATCTCAAGCATTTAGAGATAGAATGAAGAGGAAGCTAAAGGAAAACCATTCAATTGTAAAATTGATATTGAATTTTGAAGCCGATATAGGATTCAGGAATTTCTGTGATCATTGGAAAGAGTCAGAAACAGACTACACTTCGCCAGAAATTAGAGATATTATTCAAAACTGGACGGATATAGAAAGCAAAATTGAATGTGACAAATGCCATAAATTCATAAGGTATGAAAAAGTGGATGGATACGAACATATTTCCTGCCCTTGTAGAAAACTAAATCTTAAAGCAGAGGAATACTACGAAATTGAAGAAGAAACGGGGAATTGAACTTTTAAAGGGAAAGAGCATGAAGTTTAATCAATCGAGCATCAATCTAAAACCTCCTCAAGAAATCATCAATCACATTTATATCTTTTTCGTTTAATCCATATAATTTGTAAACAAGTCCGTTTATTTCTTCCCCGAGTTCAGCAACAGAAGGAGATTTTGTCTTTGCATTATCCTTTTCCAATTTTTTCAATATCTCTTCTACAATTGCATCGCTCTTTGGAATGAGAAGTTGCTTCTTCTCATCTTTCTTTGCACTCTTTTCTCTTTTTGATACCCCTTTCCCCCAAAGAAAAACCTTCACACCGAGCAAATCCTGCACTCGCCCATGTATTCCGAATCTGCGCATACGTACTCTTCAAGCATAAGCTTTGGAATATCCAGAGACAGAACCTGCTCTTTACTTCCATACCGATAAATGGTAATACCCTTGCACTTGAGTTTATAAGCCAATAAAAATACTTTCTTTACATCCCCCCAAGTAGCATCACTCGGCAGATTCACTGTTTTCGAGACAGCATTGTCCGTGTATTTCTGAAATGCCGCTTGCATTCGCACATGCCATTCCGGCGAGATGTCCAGCGCTGTAACAAATATCCTTTTTACATCCCCTGGAACACCATCAATATCCTGCACTGACCCGCATTTTGCAATCTCGGTTATCAATTCTTTGCTGTAAAACCCTCTTTCCTTCGCTATCTCCTCAAACAGCTTGTTTATCTCCAGCATCCCGCCCATTACATTCCTGACAAATGCAACTGCGAATATAGGCTCTATCCCACTGGAGCACCCTGCAATTATACTTATTGTTCCCGTTGGCGCGATGGTAGTTACCGTGGCATTTCGCATCGCCTCGTATTCAGAGTTCCAAACACTGAGTTCGAAGTTAGGAAAAGACCCCCTTTCAAGACCGAGCTGTGCTGAACACTGCCGAGCCTCATTTGTAATGAATCGCATTAGCTTTTCACCCGCCGAAAGCGCATCCTTTGAATCATACGCTATCCCAAGCTTGATTAACAGTTCCGCAAATCCCATTATTCCAAGCCCTATCTTTCTGTTCACCCTTGTCATCTTCTCTATCTCTGGCAGCGGATACCTGTTCACATCTATGACATCGTCTAAAAAACTCACAGAAATCCAAATTACTTCTCTAAGCCTTTCCCAGTCTATCTCACCGTCACCGTTTTTGACAAATTTTGAAACGTTTATTGAGCCTAAATTGCATGAATCGTACGGTAGGAGGGGCTGTTCGCCGCACGGATTCGTTGCCTCTATTTCTCCAACCGCAGAAATAGGATTACGTCTGTTTATCTCATCCATAAAAACGATTCCAGGGTCTCCAGTCTTCCATGCGTAGGTTACGATTTCGTTAAAAACTTCACGAGCTTTTATTTTCCTCACTTCTCCTTTTGTCCTCGGATTTACAAGCCCATATTCATCATTCCTTTCCACTGCATGCATGAATTCATCAGTTACCGCCACTGAAGTATTGAAATTGGCAAATTCTCCTCTTTCTTTCGCTCTTATAAATTCCAATATGTCCGGATGGTCGGCGTTTAATATGCCCATGTTCGCACCTCTTCGTTTGCCTCCTTGCTTGATTACATCCGTGGCTACGTCGAAAACACGCATAAAAGAAACGGGACCTGAAGCAACCCCTCCCGTTGATTTCACCACATCCCCCTTTGGTCTCAGCCGTGAGAAGGAAAATCCGGTTCCACCTCCGCTTTTGTGAATCAAAGCCATGTTCTTAACAGCCCCAAATATACCCTCTATCGAGTCCTCAACAGGAAGGACAAAACAAGCAGCGAGCTGTCCGAGCTCAGTTCCTGCATTCATTAACGTGGGACTATTTGGCAGGAATTCTAAATCACGCATCAACCGATAAAATCTGCGTTCAATTTCTTTTACCTCCTCTTTACTTTTACCATAATTCAGTTCTGCTCGTGCTATCGCTTTTGCCACACGCTCGAACATTTGATTTGGTATCTCGATAACTTCTTCGAGTTCATTTTTTAACAAATATCTTCTTTTCAACACCTCCATGGCATTCAATGAAAGCTTTAAATCGTCCTTAGCACCTATAAAATTCTTTTTACTGATTTTAGAAACTGCCGTTTTCATCGTACATAAGGTATAACTTTCTTCTATTTAAGACGCAGATTTACACTGATTTACGCGGATACAGATTTATTTAAGTTTAACATTGTTGATTTTTATCGGCTGTCTGTGTTAATCTGCGTTAATCTGTGTCAATAATTTAAGCACAGAAAAGCTATTGTGTTGCTCTTGTGAAAATCTGTGTAATCTGGTGGTTATTTTTCGGGCGGATGTTTTATGCACGCTTCCAAAAACGCCTTGAACGGTGGTGAAGGTCTATTGGGTCTCGACCGGAATTCAGGATGAAACTGCGTGGCGAGGAAAAAAGGATGCTTATCTTGGGAAATCTCCAGTATCTCCATCCTTGTGCCACTTCTGTCCGTGCCCGAGAACACCACCCCTTCTCTTTCTATCTGGTCTATAAAAGCGGGATTTACCTCGTAGCGATGCCTGTGCCGCTCCACTATCTTCTTTTTCCCATACACCTTCTTCGCTAATGTATCGCCCCTTACGAACACCTCGTAATCGCCCAATCGCATTGTCCCTCCCTTTTCAACCACTTCTTTCTGCTCTTCCAACAGGTCTATCACGGGGTGCAAGGTTTCACTGAGTTCAGCGCTATTCGCATCCTCTAATTTTGCGACGTTCCTCGCTACCTCTACCACGGCTAATTGGAATCCAAAACAAAGCCCGAGAAACGGAATCTTATTCTCCCTCGCATATTCTATCGCCTTTATTTTTCCTTCCGCACCGCGAACGCCAAATCCTCCCGGAATAAGTATTCCCTGAACGTCATCAAAAAACGAGCACACCTCTTTTTCTTCTTCTAAATCCTCCGCTTCTATCCATTTTGTATCCGCGTTATACCCCAACTCCGTAGCGGCATGCTTTATCGCTTCTTTTATACTCAAATATGAATCCTCTAATTCCGCATACTTCCCCACTATTGCGATAAAAAATTTCTTGTCCCTGCATGACCTTCTCCGCTCCACCATCTTCTCCCATGCACGGTCTACCTTCGGCTGGTCTAACTGCAGCTTTTCGCTTATGTAAGTCCAGATGCCTTCTCGTTCAAGCATCAGCGGCACCGCGTACAGGTCTTCGGCATCCGCCGCACTAATCACCGCCTCCTTCTTCACGTTACAGAACATTGCTATTTTCGCTTTTACATCCTCTTTTAATGCCTCTTTGCTCCGACACACGATTATGTCTGGCTGAAGCCCTAACTCACGCAGTGCCTTCACCGAGTGTTGCGTGGGCTTCGTTTTTTGCTCGTGCATCGTTGTGGAAGGCACTAAAGTAACGTGAACAAAAAGGAAATCGTTCTCACGCTCCTCTAATTTCATCTGCCTCACTGCTTCAAGAAACGGCATGCTCTCTATGTCGCCTACCGTGCCGCCTACTTCTACCAGGCATACGTCTGCACCACTTTTCGCTGCAACTCCCCGTATTCGTGCCTTTATCTCATTCGTTACATGCGGAATTATCTGCACCGTCTGCCCCAGATAATCGCCTCTTCGCTCCCGGTCTATCACTGCGGAATAGACAGCTCCCGTGGTTATATTGTGCTCCCGCCCTAACTCCACATCTGTAAACCGCTCGTAATGCCCCAGATTGAGGTCAACCTCTGCGCCATCTGCCAGCACATATACTTCGCCATGCTGGTATGGATTCATCGTGCCGGCATCGATGTTTATGTATGGGTCAATTTTTATAGGCACGAGTTTGTATCCGCGGTTCTTCAGTATCCTGCCGATGGAAGCCATAGTGATGCCTTTTCCAAGCCCGCTCATCACGCCTCCGGTTACTACTATATACTTCATCTTCACTTACAGTATCTGTTTAGCTCCTTTTTATAAAATCTCGTGGTTTTTACAGGTTATAGATAACGATAAAGATAAAAATCATAGAAGCAAGTAAAGCAAAAACGAAATTTGGATAACCGGGAAAACTAAATTTATAGACAGCAAAGACAAAAACCAAAAACAACGCCATTAACAACGTTGAAATCGTTAATCGTCTTAGAAGAGCCTTTTTCTCTGGTGATATCACGACTTCGGTCTCCACTGTTTCCTTTTTCCCCACGCTTTCCCCTATCCACCCTCCTACTATCTCTCCTTCTGCGTCTTCCTCTACTATCTCAACGGAAAAGCCCTTTTTCGCCGCTCCATATCCCGTGCTGACGAATATATTTCCTGCATCCAACCCGCCGTCTACGGCTCCCGCATAGCTTTTTGGCAGTTTTACAATCGCCGCTATCTTTTCCTCGTCTATTACATACACCTTATCCTGCAATATCATCACCTTGTCTTTTACTTCTTCACTCAACGAGAAATGCACGTGTGTCGGTTCCCCATGGTTAATTATAAGTATCTCAAAACTCATCTCATCCCCCGCTTTAAGCGGAATACTTAATATCTCGTGCTCAAACTCAATCGAATTTACCCGCTTCCTACTCAAGTATATTTTTTGCTGTATTTTTCTCATTTCATCTTTTATTTACCGCCGAACTCGCGAAGAGCGCTGAGATGACGTTGAAGGTATGAGGTGTGAGTTGTCAGGTGTGAGTAAGCCAAATTCCTCAAACCTGAAACCTCCCACCTACGCAGGCTCTCTGTGTTCTCGGTGAGCTCTGCGGTAAACAAGCATAAAATTGCAAACTTTACTCAGACGCTTGTCTTAGCTCGGGTGGTAATAGATTGGGTATGCCCTCCTCTATTGGATACCGCTGGTCGCATTTTCGGCAATACAAACTGCCTTTTACAATCTCTCCCTTTCCTTCTTCCTCTTCTTCCTCGTCCACACTCAATTCCAAATCGCCCTTGCACATCGGGCAGGCGAGTATATCCATCAGCTCTTTTTTCATCTCTTCTTTTTGTCCCCTATTTTAGAATATTAAAGATGGGTTTAATTTAAATACGCATAACTGTCACTACCCCTAAATTACTTTAGGTATTCCACAGAAGCAGAAGAAATGGAGAAGAAAAATTTTGAACGCATTGCGTGCACGGTCAACGACCACCTGGAAATAATAGGCATAGATGGGCTTCCTGAGATAAAGGAAGGAGACAACATAGCTGATTTGTTTTTTAAAGCGCTGGGACGGAAAGAGCTGGAATTAGAGGATGGTGATGCAATTGTTTTCACATCTAAGATAATAGCGAAGAGCGAAGGCAGAGTCATTGACCTTTCTGATGTGAAGGTGAGCAATGATGCAAGGCGGATTGCAAACGAAATGGATAAAGACCCAAGAGTTGTTCAACTGGTTCTCAACGACGCAAAGGAGGTCGTGCGAGCCGAAAGAAACATTATCATAGTGGAGACAAAGCAAGGTTTTATATGCGCAAATGCAGGTGTTGATGTGTCAAACGTTGAAGAAGGAAAAGCGGTTTTGCTACCCGAGAATCCACAGCGAAGTGCGTCGCGGCTTAAAAAGGAAATAGAAGAAAGAAGCGGGAAAGAAATATCTGTTTTGCTTGCTGATTCCTTTGGTAGAGCTTTTAGAGACGGCGTAACGGGAATCTGTATAGCGGTTTCAGGCATTCCCGCTGTGCTGGACAGAAGGGGCGAAGCAGACAGATTTGGAAAAATCGCAAGGATAACAAAAGAAGCAGTGGTGGACGAGATATGCGCAGCTGCGAATCTCGTGATGGGTGAATTTAGGGAAGGTATACCCGCCGTAATCGTGCGTGGATTGAACATAAAAAGGGACAAAGGCGAAATAAAAGACGTTTTGCTCAATCGCGAAGACGATCTCTTCAGGTAAGGTGCTGTGCTTGATGAGGCGAAAATGTCCGTTTAGCTAATATTTAAGACACTGATTTACACAGATTTA
>JAUXHM010000105.1 GCA_030621535.1 Candidatus Methanophagales archaeon
AGCGAGCGCAAACGTGTGGAAAACGAGCTCAAGAAGAAGAACAAGGAGCTAGAGCTATTTAACCGGCTGGCGGTGGGTAGGGAGCTTAAGATGATAGAGCTGAAGAAGGAGATAAACGGACTGCTTCTGCAATTGGGTAAAGGGAGCAAATATGAAATCGCGGGGGAGGAAGATGAAAAGAATTACGAATTATGAATTACGAATGAAGAATTACAAATAGGAGGATAAAAAGGAAGGAAGGAGGGAGAGATGAGCTTTAAGGACGCGAGCACGAGATATATGGACGTGTTTGGAGAAGAGGCGATGGTGCTTCGACCAGTGGGAGTGAAACTGATACCGAAAGGGAAAAGGATCCCGGAGGGAGCGAAAGCTGCTGAACAGGGCATGCCGTGGTGCGAAGCGGTTAAAATCGCCGCTACGAAAGGAGTGGCAGTGGTGATATTAGCAGTGACGCCAAAACAGGCACTGCTTGCGATTCAGGGCTACAATTTCCGCGCCGGTAACCGGTTTGAGATGAGCACCATCGGGATTAGAGGTGTATGTGCTGACTTAACCGCTTTGCCGTTTCTGGATCAGAAGCTAAATGGCTCCTTCTTCTGTCTCGGCGCAAGAGCACTCGCGGGCTGGGGCGGTAACCTGTTGGGAGTGGGTATGCCCTTCGCGATATTCCAGACAATGGCCACTGGCATGGAAAAATCATCGCCGGGCTTCCCATACAAGGCATATCCGGAATAGGAGATAAAAACAGAATGCAAATGGTTAAAAATGAGTGAAAATGCATCGCTGCGGGAACTGGTAGACCTCAAAGAACTGCAGGCTATTCAGGATAGTTTTGCAAAAACCGTCGGCACTTCTTCTGTTATCTTCTCGCCCGAAGGTGAACTGTTAACGCAGTTCAGCAACCCCACCGGGTTCTGTTCTTTGATACAATCAACGGAAGAGGGTAAACGGCGCTGTTTTCTGTCGTTTATGGAAATGTGCCAAAAAGCATTGGAATTAGAAGAGCCGGTAATATATTATTGCTTCGTACTTGGCGGTCATTTCGTCGCGCCGATTATCATTGATGGCGCGCATAAAGGAACGATGTTCGCAGGCCAATTTATACTGCAGACGTTCTCGGCCGAGCAATTAAAAGCGCTCGAGAAGATAGCGGTGGAGATCAATGTAGACCCCACTCTATTGGTAGAAGAAGCGAAGAAGATGCGCGTGGTTGAAGAAGATCGAGTTTGGAAATATTCAAGTTTATTGTTTCAGATAGTGGCGGTTATTACAAGGCTGGGAGCGCAAGCGGATGAATTAAATCGTGCTAAGGATGCACTGCAAAAGGCACACAAGGGACGGAAAATCCGTGTGCAGGAACGTACCGCCGAACTGGCGAGAGCGAATGAAGAACTGAAGCAGGAAATCATCGAGCGGAAGAAAGCAGAGGATGCACTGCGTGAGAGCGAGGAGAAAGTCCGTAGCATAACTGCTTCCGCACATGATGCTATTATTATGGTAGATGCTGAAGAAACTATATCATTTTGGAATGAAGCAGCGGAAAGGATATTTGGCTACACGGCAGAGGAAATGATCGGGACAAAGTTGCATGGCACTATTATTCCCGAAAGATTCTGCGAAGCTGCTGTAACCGGGTTCAAAAGCTTCCGGGAAACAGGGCAGGGTGCTGCTGTTGGAAAAACACTTGAGTTAGCTGCTAACAGAAAGGACGGAACAGAACTTCCGGTTGAACTTTCTCTCTCTGCGGTAAAGATAAAAGGCAAATGGAATGCAATAGGGCTAATAAGAGACATTAGCGAGCGCAAAGAGGCGGAGGGAGCGATAAAAGAATCAGAAGAAAGATTTAGAACTATTTTTGACCGTGCAGTTGATGGGATCTTTTTGGTGGATCTCGATACAAGAAGATTTCACATGGCAAATAACGCGATCTGCCATATGCTGGGCTATACTGTGGAAGAACTCACGAATATGGGTCCTGCAGACATTATCCCAAAAGAAGATCTACCCCGGATCATGAAGGAGATTGAGCGAGTGATTGGTGAGGAAATTTTGGAGGGGACCTCTATTCCAATGCAAAGAAAAGACGGTAGTGTTATTCATACAAATATCAACGGCGCTCTGATAGAGTTTGGTGGGAAAAAATATCTGTTGGGCATTATTAGAGACATCACCGAGCTCAAGAAGAAAACAGAAGCGCTGAAAAGGTTCAACAAACTGGCTGTGGGCAGGGAGCTGAGGATGATAGAGCTGAAGAAGGAGATAAATGGACTTCTCGAAGACTTGGACAAGGAGCCCAGATATAAAATCGCGGGTGAATGATTTAAGAAGAATTACGAATTAGGTTAGGGTGGCGAAAGGGACAAGAATGGGAAGTGGGGAAGAGGGGGAGGAAGAGCAGGTCAGTGGTGAGATTGTACGCACCATCACCGCGTATTTGCACCCAAAGCGGATACTTCTGTTTGGTTCCCGGGCATTGGGCAGGGGTAAGCGCCATTCCGATTTTGACGTTGCTCTGGAAGGCGTTGCAATGACGCATAGGAGGGAGCGGGAGTCGAAAAAATGAAAGCCACCGAGAGCACAGAAGACACAGAGGGAAAAAACTCTGAGAGAATTTTGAAAAAACTCCAAAAACAACAGGATATGGCCCAAAAGTATATAAAAATGGGACGGAAAGAGGAGGGAATCAAAATTCTCTGTGTTCTCTGTGGCAAAGAAAATTATTTGGAAGGAGTGAACAGATGAAAATCAAAATAAAAGTTCTTCTCATTGTATTCACACTTCTTTTAATTAGTGGTTCTGTTACCATCATAATTAATCAAACAGTTTCAAAAAATATCGTTGAACAAGAGATTTACAATGGTTTAGAGAACATTGCACAATCAAGAGCGGCCCATATTGAAACCTTTTTAGAATTAAAAAGAAAAATGGTAGATCAATTGTCACAAAGTGTGGGCATCCAGGATTTATTACTTACAGCTAAAAATGATGAAGATTACGCTAAAACGTTTAATGCCGTTACAAAGCGATTAAAAAATACAGCAAAAGCTGAAAAAAATACTCATGGTATTTTTGTTATTAATAAAGAGGGGATAATCGTTGCTTCAAGTGAAGAAATAGATATTGGAAAGAATAAGAGTGGTGGCCCCTATTTTTTAGGCGCGGAACAAGGTACCTTTGTTAAAGATGCCTATCTTTCCCAGGATAGAAAGATAAATACCCTTGCTTTCTCAGCGCCTGTCTTAGATGATAATAGTGAGTTCTTAGGCGTTGTCGTTATGAGGTATTCAATGGAAGGATTGGATAAGATTACCACAGATAGAACGGGTTTAGGAGAAACAGGCGAGATATACCTTGTGAACAAAGACGGTTACATGATAACGCCATCCAGGTTTGTAAATGATACGTTCCTGAAACAAAAAATTAATACAGAAACTACATGGGATTTGTTTAGAGCTATCGAAATTTTTGAAGCACCTGATCACGAGGCGGTTTTATACAAGAATTATCTTGGCTCTGAAGTCCTCAGAGTTTACGTGCACATACCGGAGATGGTCTGGTACTTGGTGGCAGAGATAAGTGAAGAAGAAGCATTGGTACCAATTGCCGAGCTAACGCGCAGAATGCTATCAATTCTTGCTCTTATTTTAGTTATTGGTGTGGTATTTTCCACCGTGCTATCCAAAATGATAACCAAACCAATTTTGGAATTACATCATGGCACAGAAGAGATAGAGAAAGGTATCCTGGATTATAAAGTCGGTACCGAAGCAAGAGATGAGATTGGGCACCTGTCGCGGGCTTTCGATGGCATGACTACTGAGCTGAATAAATCCCGAGCAGAGCTGGAAGAACATACTAGAGGACTTGAGGAAAAGGTGGAAGAGCGAACGAACGAACTGGCCGAGAAAGTAAAAGAGTCCAAAGAACAAGCGAATGCGACCCTAAACCTGCTGGAGGATGTTAACGGAGCGAAAAATGAGTTGGAAGCATCACGGCAGGCGATACTGAACATGGTGCATGACCTCGAGATGGAAAAGCGTGAAGCGGAAAATGCAAAAGAGATGCTTGAAGCAACTAATGTAAAGCTTGAGCGGTCCAACAAGGAACTGCAGGATTTCGCTTACATCGCCTCGCACGACTTGCGAGAACCAATGCGAAAAATATCGGCGTTTGGGCAACTGCTCCAGGAATCGCTGAAAGGCAAACTGGACGAGGATGAAGAAGAAAACTTCGCGTTTATGATTGATGGTGCCACGCGTATGCAGCAGATGGTAAACGATCTGCTCGTTTATTCGCGTGTGTCAACGAAAGCGAAACCGCCTGCGCGTGTGGATTTGAACGCTGTAATCGAGAACTTGAAGGACGTGGAACTGGCAGTTCAAGTAGAGGAGACTGGTGGCGTTATAAATGTTCCGGAACCTCTGCCTCCTGTGCATGCGGATCCATCACAGATACACCAACTGTTGCAGAACCTGCTAGGGAATGGATTGAAATACTGCCGGAAAGGTGTTCCACCTGTGATTA
>JAUXHM010000047.1 GCA_030621535.1 Candidatus Methanophagales archaeon
CCAATAACGACGCGGATGAGATAGCCGCAGAGTGGATCAATGACCAGGTTACTATTGGGGAATAGAGAAGTCATCCGTTACAATCAATAGAAATAGACGAAATGTGGGGTTGCAGCAGAGAAGACAGTAAATGCAGAGCTTTTGTGAGCTCTGCAATTTTTCTATTTTATACAAAGGAGGTATGATGGATTGAGATGGAAGAGAAAGGAGTAGTTAGCAGAGGGGGCTGTAGGTTGTCAAAGGTGGGCACAGCAGTTTTTCTTCTCTTAGTGGCAATAGCGTTTGTGTCGCTCGCAGTTGCGCCAGTAATGGCACAAGAAGATGTTGTTACTGTTACAGTTAATGCACCGGAGTTGGTAGTAGAAAAAGCGACTTTTGAGGTGACCATAGACGTGGATAGTATAACTGATTTCAATGCCGGGTGGTTTGATCTCTATTTTGATCACAAGGTGGTGGAGGTGAAAGATGTCGAAGATGGTACATTAGGCGAGACAACAATACCTGTGGAAGACTGGAGTCACATAGATTCCGATACCATAAAAGTGTTTCTTAACGTTCCTGGGGATACTGCGGTAGGTGGTTCGGGTTATCTAGCAAAAATGACTTTCAAAGTGGAAGGAGATGAAGGCGATGAGTGCGTACTGGACATAGACAATGGGCTCTTGGGTAACATTACAGCAGAAGAGATAGTTGCCGATTGGATAGATGCAACAATAAAAATAGGTAAAAAAGAAGGGGAAGATGAACAACAACCACCAGGCATAACCGCATGGGAACCTGCAGAAGATGCGGTAAGCAGTACAGAAGGCGAATCAATAACCTTTGAGATCTCCGTAGACCAGGAAGTAGATATTAGCTGGCAAATAAGTGGTATAGGAGTGCAAACAGATGAAGGCGTAACAGAAGCAGCCTATACGAACACGAGTGCAGTTGCTGGCACTTGGAACCTATCGGCAATTGCAACGAGCACAGAAACTGGCTTATCAAGTATGCACACCTGGATATGGTCCGTGACGGCTGAATCCACAGAAGCGTCTGAAGGAACACCTACACCTACACTGGCGCCCGGAGTAACTCCTACACCAACACCAAAAGCAACGCCAACGGGTCCGGCAGTAAAGGCAACGCCAACTGTAAAGCCAACGTCTACACCTAAATCGAAGGAGACAACACCGTCACCCACATCAAAAACGCCTGGATTCGAAGTGATATTTGCAATAGCTGCGATGTCTGGGATTGCGTATATTCTGCTGAAGAGGAAATGAGAAGGGGGAGCGGAGAGAGGAGATGTGAGAGGGGAGAGGAAATATAGAGGGGGATACAGAAGAAGAAATGAAAAGGGGAGAAAGTTCATTTGGTAAAGCTTTTCTTAAACTCTTTTGCTTCGCAAAAGTGTTTACGGAAAACACTTCGTGGAATAAAAAGGTTTTAGGAGGTGAAAAAAGAAAAAAATGAAAACAAAAGTTGTATTGTTGGTGGGATTAGCACTTTGTACAATGCTGCTGGTATCTCCAGCGCTTGCAAGTGACGTGGACACTTTAGAAATTTACGGCAACGCAAATGAAGACGATACAATTGACATGCGCGACTTAACATACGTAAAGCTGATATTCTTCGGTAAGAAACCGGAGACGGAGTTAGCAGATGCGAAATACGATGGCAAAATAAACCCGCTCGATTTCATTCAGATTAAGTTGATCATCGTAGGTAAGGAGAAGGAGCTTACGGTCATTGATGGAGCTGATAGAATCGCGACGGTAAGCAAGCCGATAGAACGATTAGTCTGCACTTTAGCACACCATATTGAAGCGTTACGAATACTGGAGGTCTCAAAAGATATAATGGTTGGCGTGCCATCAAGCTTAGACCCCGATTTTTTCCCGGAGTTCGGTGATGTAACAGGTGTTGGAGATATGCCTTGGAATCCTGATATTGAAATAATATTAGCTCAGGACCCGGAAGTTGTTATTCTACCATCATGTGCAGGACCATACGGTTATACAGCCGACGAAGAGACGAAACTACTGGAAGCTGCGGGCGTAACTGTGCTTCGTTTCTGCTTCAATCAACCAGAAACTTTTTCTAAAGAATTAGAAAAGAATGGATATGTCTTTGGAAAAAAAGAAGAAGCTGAGGAATTCATTGACTGGCATGAGGACATTGTGAATCCAATCGAAGAGGAGACGAGTGAGTTCTCTGATGAAGATAGACCAAAAGTGTACTGTGAATGGTTACCATATCAGAGTAGTGTGGCAGATGACGACATAATTGCAGCGGCAGGCGGTAAGGATATCTACGAAGGTCTAAATGGTGAAGTAAGTAGTGAAGATGTGCTGTATAAAGACCCGGAGATTATAATCAGACCGGTATGGCAAGGCGAAACAGGTTACGGGCTTGATCCTGGTAATACAGTGCGGTTAGAGGGAGTAAGAATGGCGATTATGGGAAGACTGTCAACAGTGGCAGCAGTAGAAGAAGGAGAAGTCTACTTAATAAGCTCTCAACTCTGGACTTATCTACCTTCCAGTGGATGCAGACCCTTTGTGGGTCTATGCTACCTGGCAAAATGGTTCCATCCCGAAGTTTTCAGTGATTTAGAACCACAAGCGATCCATCAGGAATATCTGACAAGGTTCCAGGGTCTGGACATTGACTTAGATGAGCAGGGTGTATTCGTGTATCCACCACTGAAGGGGAGTTAAAACTCCCCTTTTAATTTTTTGGAAAGAAGTGATAAAAGAAGAAAAAAATGAAAATCACATGTATCTCAACGGTCGCAACTCCAACCATTTTAGAGGCGATAGATGAGTTGAAAGAAGACTTTGAATTAGATATAGATTTTAAAATATACTACCCTAACCAGATAGATGAAGAAGAGGTTGATAGTGAGACCCTAAAGGAGGATTTGCGAAGTTCTGACATCGTTTTGATTGACATAAGGGGTGGAGGAAGGTCAAGTGAAATCTCTTACGAAGCGTTAAAAGGAGAGAAAAACATCGTTTTAAACCTCGTAGGGCCCATGAGCAAGCTAATGGGGATAACAAGGCTCGGTTCTTTCTCAGGTACGAAAATCGCATCTCGAATAAGTTCTTCCACTGAAGTTGAAGTTGACAATCCGGAAGAACTGTGGCAAAAGATAGAGCGAGTTCAAAATATTGTAGAAACCGCTGGAAAAATTTTACCATTCAAATCTGTAAAAGATGCAGGAAATTACATAAAAGCGCTCAAATATTGGAGATATGGGGGCAAGGAGAATTATTATAATCTGTTTTTATTTCTTCTCAGGGATTATCTTGGGTGTGAGCTGCCGAAGGCAAAAGAGCCAGTGGAATTCCCGGAATATGGCATCTTTCATCCTCAGTATGGATATTTCACGGACTTAGAAGAATCCATAGAGGTATCAGATTTTGAAGAAATGCGTTCAACGATTGGCATTCTTTTCTATGGCGGAATGCACTTTGACCAAAGCGTGTCAACCGTTAAGGCGTTCATAAGCGAGTTAAAGGAATTCAATGTCATTCCTGTTTATGCTAATGGAGTCCATAATTTAAGAGCGATAAAACACTATTTTTTCAGAAATAATAAACCTCTTGTTGATGCAGTCATAAATTTGATGTGGTTCAGGATAAACGGGGGTCCTCTTGGTGGAAATCCCGCTTTAACCAAAGAATTACTGAAAGAGCTGAATGTGCCTATTTTCGCTCCTGCACCCATGCTCATGCGGGAAGTAGAAAAATGGAAAGAATCACCAACGGGTCTTTCGCCAATCGAGATTATTGCTGCTGTGATCTGGCCAGAACTCGATGGATGTATTGAGCCCATACCTTCCTGTGGAATGCAGGATATAATAGTTGGTGGGGTGGAGGCGAAGGAAGTCGCACCGATTGACGACCGCGTTGAACGCATTGCTGGCAGAATAAGAAATTGGCTGAGATTGAAGCAGAAGCAAAATAACGAAAAAAAAATCGCTGTTATCGTGTATGGTTATCCACCAGGTGAAGGCAATATAGGAAAAGCGGCTTATCTTGACGTTTTTCAATCTGTAAAACGTTTGTTGGAACGTTTAAAAGAGAGCGGATATGAAGTGGAGCTTCCAGAGAAAGAATTACATGATTTATTTGAGGAGAGGGCAATTGTAAATTCAGGTACCTGGTTCAGGGAAGAGGAAACGCTGGAAAATTGTTATTCTATTGATCTAAATGATTATCTCGGATTTTTTCACGCACTACCTGAAGAGGTGCAAAACGATGTTATCGCGGATTGGGGAGAGCCTCCGGGAACGGTAATGACTGTTGATAATAATCTCCTAATACCAGGAATCGAATTGGGTAACGTATTCTTTGGAATTCAGCCGGCAAGACCTCCGCTTGGTGAATCGGATTTAGCTAAAGCTGCTCACGACAAAACAAAACCGCCTCATCACCAATATCTCGCATTCTATTTCTGGCTGCATGAAGTCTGGGGCGCAGATGCAGTGTTTCACGTTGGAACTCATGGTCTGGCAGAATTTATGAAGGGTAAGGAAGTAGGAATGAGTGCGAGTTGTTTCCCGGACATCTTGATTGGAAATATACCCCATCTTTACATTTACCATGTGTTGAACACGTCAGAATCAACCATAGCAAAGAGACGACTTTACGGCACGATGATCAGCTATAATTCTCCCCCTTACACCACTTCTGACCTATATGAGGACTATGTTGAGCTGCGGGATTTGATTGACGAATATCACGAAGCCGCGTTGCAAGATCCTTTGAGGAGTGAGAAGGTGAAAGTGAAGATTTTGGAGAAGGCGAAGGAATTGAAATTTGAGGGCGCAAGCATCCCCAATATTCATCAACAACTCTGCGAGATGAAACGAAGTATCATACCAAAAGGACTGCACGTAGTTGGGCAGCGCTACGAGAAGGAAGACCTCAAGAAATTCGCCGAATTTATTCTCAGATATGACAGGGAGGGCATAAAATCACTCAACCGAATAATAGCGGAGTCAACGGGTATTGATTATGACTTAGCATTGAGAAACAAAGAAAAATATGCCTCGGAGCTTGATAAAATAGACAAGAAATGTGCAGACCTTGTAGAATGCTGTGTTGAAGAATCAATTGAAAGCGCTGTCAAGAAAAGCAACGCTGATAGTAAGCAAAGAAAGGATTTGAAGAAGACTTTAGCGTTTGGAATAGAAGTAGCAGAGAATTATGCTGATAATTCAAATGAGATGAAAAGTTGCCTGCGTGGCTTGGATACAGAGTTTATCGAGCCAAGTCTTGGTGGTGATGTGGTAAGAACACCAGAAGTTCTTCCTACCGGGAGAAACATCAATCAATTTGACCCTAATAGAATACCAACCTCGACATCTTGTGAAAGAGGAGCGGAAATAGCACAGAATACGATAAAGAGATATCTGGAAAGGGGTGGTAAATATCCTGAAAGTGTTGGTATCGTGCTATGGGGATTTGAAACGACAAAAACAGGTGGAGAGTCCATTGGGCAGATTCTTCATTATTTGGGCGTAAAAATCATCAGAGAAATGGGCTCATGGTATCCAAAATTAGAGATTATTCCCTTAGAGGAGCTTGGAAGACCCCGAATTGACTGCCTGCTCAATATCTGTGGCTTTTTCCGTGATATGTTCCCAAACCTCATTCAACTGCTGAATCAAGCAGTTACGCTTGTGACAAGTCTGGATGAACCAATAGAAATGAACTTTGTCAAGAAACACTCGCTTGAAAACCTTGAAACGCTGAAAGCAGAGCTTGAAAAAGGTATGATAGATGAAAAAACGGCAAATAAAATTGCTTGTGGAAGAATATACGGACCGAAGGCAGGAGAATATGGCACAAGAATGCTTCCTCTGGTCGAGGATTCCATCTGGAAAGAAGAAAAAGACCTTGCAGAAGTCTATATCCAGTCTATGAACCATTTATACGTGGAACATATTCATGCGCAGAAAAGAGATGCATTGTACAGGAAGAACCTCGCAAAAATAGATTTGGTGTCGCAAGTCAGAGATTCGCATGACTACGAAATAGTTGACCTCGACCATTACTTCGAGTTCTTTGGTGGGTTATCAAAGGCTGTAGAGACCGTTAAGGGCGAAAAAGCGGCAATGTTGATTACTGATACTACAAAAGAGGTGATAAAAACTGAAGACGTTGGAGACGTTATAGTGAGAGGGACAAGAACAAGATTGCTAAATCCGAAATGGATAGACGGAATGCTAGAGCATGCCTATCATGGAGCACAGCAAATCGCGGACCGTTTAGAAAATACACTGGGCTTGGCTGCAACTACAAATGCCGTCCCTAACTGGACATGGTCTTCTATTGCAGAACGTTTTGTATTTGACGAGGAAATGCGAAAGAGGTTAGAAGAGAACAACAAATTCGCAGCCGTTGAAATAATGGAAAGATTATTTGAAGCGGAAAAAAGAGGATACTGGGAGGCAACAGGAGAAGAAAAGGCGAAAATGAGAACGGCATACCTTGAGATTGAGGGACATATAGAGGATACACAATTGGGTTCCAATAGTAAATAATTTGAACATCACTTGCTTGAAGATAACCTTATTAACACGAGAAGTTATACATTATACGCGCAAAATAGAAAAGTTTATAAATAATGTCAAAATTAAAATTGTAATGTATTGCTTTAATTAAGAAGCGGATAGAATAAGATGATAAAGAATGGGTGAAAAAGAACATAGGAAGTGAAAAAAAATGGAAAGAAGTGATAGCTCTTTTGGTAATGCGTTTTTTAAACCCTTTTGCTTCGCAAAATCGTTTATGGAGAACACTTTGTGGGAGAAAAGGTTTTAGGAGGTGAAAAAAAAAAAGAAAAAATGAAAACAAAAATAGTAGCATTGATAGGATTAGCACTTTGTACAATGCTGTTGGTATCTCCGGCACTTGCAAGTGATGCAGGCACGTTAGAGGTTTACGGCAATGCAAACGAAGACGATACTATTGACATGCGAGACCTGACCTACGTAAAGCTGATATTCTTCGATAAGAAACCCAAGACGGAGTTAGCAGATGCGAAATACGATGGTAAAATAAATCCACTGGATTTCATTCAGATAAAGTTGATTATCGTAGGGAAGGAGAATGAGCTTACGGTTGTTGATTCCGCGGATAGAATAGTGACAGTGAAGAAGCCAATAGAGCGGATAGTAGTATTCAGTGAAGCACTTGAAACAATGCGCTCAATTAAGGCAACAGGCAGCGTAGTGGGCATAAACAAATATGCCGCAGCAGATGATGTTTTCTTCCCGGAATTCAGCGATTATCCAAGTGTAGGATCTGTCTGGTCGCCGGATATTGAAAAGGCATTAGAGCTGGAGCCCGATCTCGTATTTTTATATGCAACCTTTTCAACGTCTTACTGCGATGACATCCTG
>JAUXHM010000170.1 GCA_030621535.1 Candidatus Methanophagales archaeon
GCAAGGTATGCGATTATCTTGCCTTTACCTTCATCACCAAAAAATCCCCCTACTAATATTGTTGCTGGCATGGTAATTCTAATATCTTATGGAGTTATAAAAAACCTTTCTTTCAAAAAGAAAGCTTTGCCAAAGAAACAATAAAGAGTAGTTTGGAGAAGATTGCTTTTGGTTAGCGAATGTCCGCACAACCTATATCTCCACCTCAAACCCCACCACCGGATAGCTCAACCCGAAATTCAGGATTACTTCCGGATGTATTTCACCAAAAACGCCTATATGCTTGCCATTTTTTATTATACTCGCTCTCCTACCCTCTAAAAATGCCTCATTCTCCGACTCCACCACTTCTGCATCTTCCAGCCCCAGCTCATTCAGCACCGCATCCACCACGGACTTAACCTCGGCAAAGTTCGCATTTGCATGTATTGAAACCGCAGCAAGCCGGTATTCCTCTTTGTAGTTCAGCACTACAGGACCAACCTCAAAAATCCGCTGCGGTAAGTCCCGATGCTTGTTAAGCGAGAGAGTGTCCAGTAAATTCGGTAGAATCGAGTATCGGAGTATTGTATGTTCCGTGCTTATCGGTGATGCCACCTTCACAATATCAGCCAAATGAGGCAGATTAGAGGCTTTGTCGTTTGACTGTTTGCCTTTTCGGCTAACTAACGAGCTAAACCGCTGACCTTCTAAACCGCTAAAAGGGTTTTGTCGCATTCGCTCAAACTGTTTCTTCTCCGAGGTCAGTGTAAAAGTCAAGACCTCGAAATACCCAAGACCCGTCATTATTCCTCTCATCGCGCTCTTTTTATCCTCTATCGGATGCACTTCACCTATAACCACCGTTTCCGGAATCTCGGGCTCTATTCTGTCGTAGCCATAACCGATAGCGATGTCTTCAATTATGTCCCATGGATGGAGTATATCATACCGATAAGCAGGTATCTTCACCTTTAGCCTTTCTTCGCCGCTTATCGTGTTCGGCATCTCGGACACTTGCGCTGACACTGACACTTCCGCACCAAGCCCCATTCGCTCGCAGCACCGCTTGCATTCCTCTGCACTTAGTTCAATTCCTATGAGTGATTTAACGTCCTTTACCGATATTTCCATTGTCCCTGGTTCTAAGCAGGGCGTTTCTTTCTCCTCTATCCTACCTACCGTTCCGCTCAGCGAGCGAAGCAGCACCGATTGAATCTGACCCCCTCGCTCTGCCAGCGCACAGGCAATGATATTGAGTGCAATCGAAACATCTTCGTTCAAGCCCGTAACGTCTATAAAGATGTCCTTCGTGGATTCTGTTACCCTCGTCCGTTCTGCATTGATAATAGGCGGAAAAGAAAGAACGTTCCCGTTTGAATCCAGAATCAACGGGTATTTTGGCTTACCTTCGAGAATGTAGCGATATGCAACTCCTTTTGGATGCCGCTCTAAAATATCTGCCATCGTCATTTCTTCTTCGTAATCGAGCGGAACAAACGAGAACTCGGGTCCAACTGCAAGATACCTGAATGGTGGTTTCACTTTCGCTAAGTCGTGCACGCCCACCGAAACTTTCTTGCGGTTTCTGCCTACACCGCGATGCAGATGTTTCTGGAGGAGCATCAGCGATTCTATCACACTGGAATCCAACCGCAAGTTTTTTACTACTCCGCAAACCACATAAGGTCGCACGTCCAGAACCGAACTGTCCACAACCATCTCGATGCCGGACTTAGCTATTTCATAACTGACCAATCCCGGCTCGACATCCAGAAATTGTCTCAGTGCACGAGAAACACCTTCCACGCTGAATAAATCCGGTCGGTTTGGGAAAAACTCCACGTCCATATAATCCGCTTCTATTCGTTCTACGTCTGCGCACATCAGTGGCAGTCGCTCCTTTATCTTCTCGATGCTCACGCTGGTAAGGTTCTCCAAATCGTCGTACGGTAATCTTATTACGGGCATTTTTGATTACTCCCTACTTTTCACTTCTCAGGTTCCACATTCCAATCCTCTCTCAACTCTCCCATAAAACCCCTTATTTCCTCTTCACTCGCATCTGCATCTAAACCTGCATCAAAAACACTATTTATTATTTTCACTGTATTTCTCTCCCTACCACTCATCAATTTCTTTAAAATAAACGGCTCTTCGTTTAATAAAATTTCTTTCAGCTTCTCCCTACCCTCTTCTATCTCATCACCCGCACCCGTGTCAAAAACCCTTTTCAAAAAACCATAATCTCGCACAAAAGAAATACCATACTCAGGATAACTTACCGCACCAATATCTCCTGCACCTGCGAATGAACGTGGTAATTTTGTCCTTTCAGGTTTTGGTTTTTCTCCATACTTCTCTTCGTATATCTCTGCTGCTGCCTTTCCACCTCCTTCAGTCGCAGATACATATTCAAACAAAAACCATTTTGAGAACTTGTTAAATGTCTTTTCACATTCCTTCTTTGATTTAAATATCGTGTCCTCCGTGCCAAAATAGAGAACAAATGCATCATGCTCCTT
>JAUXHM010000096.1 GCA_030621535.1 Candidatus Methanophagales archaeon
CATTGATATTGCTCCAGAAGGACATGCAGACCCGCAAGAACCACAACCCTTGCATACCACTTCATTCACACGCATCACACCCGCTTCGAGAGAGAGCGCATCAAACGGGCAGATTGCTTCGCACGTTCCACATCCCACGCAGATATTCTCATTTACACTTGCTACTAATGGCTCTACCTCCACTTCACCGCGCATCAGTGGTATTGACGCTCGTATTGCCGCACCAACCGCCTGTGCAACACTATCCGGAATATCCTTTGGTGACTGGCAGCATCCCGCGATGAAAATACCATCTGTGAAGGTATCAAGAGGACGGAGCTTGGGATGCGCCTCTAAGAAAAAACCATCTCCACTTCTCGTGATCTTCAATATTTTAGCGAGTTCTCCTGCGTCTTTTCTTGGTACGATCGCATTAGCCAGGACTACCAAATCAGCTTCTATTTCTATCTTTTCACGCTCACTTATCGTTCTTACTATCACTTTATCATCCTCTTCGCTCCGTTTTATCACCTCCACTTCGTCTTCGAACTCCTTTCTTATGTATTCCGCCCCCTCCTTTTTCACACGATTATAAAACTCTTCAAATCCTTTTCCATACGCCCTCATATCATTGTAGATTATCCTGACCCTCGCATCCGGTATTTTATCACGTACCAGATGCGCCTGTTTCGCTATGTACATGCAGCACACCCGAGAGCAGTATTCATTCCTTTTTGAGGTTTCATGTTTCAGGTTTGAGGTTTGAGAATCTTGCATCTTGTATCTTGCATCTTGCGTCATTCCACTTTCCACGCTACCCTCTCTCTCCCGCGAGCCCACACAAGAGATGAAAACCACTTCTTTTGGCTCCTTGCCGTTAATCATAATCTTCCCGCCGGTAGGACCCGAAGCAACGGAAAGCCGTTCAAACTCTAAACCTGTCAGAACTTCCTCGTACTTATAGCCATACGCCGGTCTTTCCGCAGGGTCGAGCAATTCGTATCCCGTTGCAACCACTATCGTCCCTACTTCTATTTCTATCTCTTCCTCGTGCTGCTCGAAATCAATTGCATCCGCAGGGCACGCTTCTTTACACGCTGGAGATTTACCACATTTCCCTTTCGTTAGGTATATGCACCGATTTGCATCTACGGTATAAGCCAGAGGAACGGCTTGAGGGAAAGGAACATATATCGCACCTCTTTTCCCCAATCCCGCGTCAAATTCGTTGGGGATTCTTCCACGAAGCAGACATGCATTTGCACATTCACCACATCCGGTGCATTTATGCTCATCCACGTATCTGGGTTTCTTCCTTATCCTCACCTCATAGTTCCCTATATATCCTTTTACTTCCTTCACCTCGGAATACGTGAACAACTGGACGTTCTTGTGTCTGTCAGCTTCCACCATCTTCGGCGTGAGAATGCAAGCCGAGCAATCTAAAGTAGGGAACGTCTTGTCAAGTTGAGCCATGTGCCCACCGATCGAAGGCTCTTTCTCCACTAAATACGTCTCAAATCCCTTGTCCGCGATCTCAAGAGCTGCATAGATCCCGGATATTCCCCCTCCTATCACCAGCGCTCTTGGTATAACTCCTACTTTCTTCCTCTCTAAAGGTTCTAACAATGCTGCCTTAGCTACTGCCGAAGCAACTAAATCTTTCGCCTTCTCTGTTGCTCCTTCAGGGTGTACCCAGGCGCATTGCTCTCGTATATTTGCCATCTCGAAACAATAGGGATTCAAGCCCGCATCGGCACATGCATTTCTAAATGTGGGCTCGTGCATCCTCGGCGAGCAGGAGGCAACAACCACCCTGTTCAATCCATACTCCTTTATATCGCTTTTTATCAATTCCTGACCCGGGTCTGAGCACATATACTGGTAATCCCGTGCAACGACTACGCAGGGTAAACCTTCCGCAAACTCTGCCACCGCTTTAACATCTACCGCCGCTGCTATATTCACACCACAATGGCAGATATAAACACCCGTGCGAATAGTTTCCATCCTATTCAATATTCCAACCGTAAGATATAAAAGATATTCGTTTTTTTTCGAGCTAATTAGCACATTAAATTTCACCGCAGAGCACACAGAGAACGCAGAGACACCAAAAAACCTAAGCAATGATTGAAACAGTCTTAAAACTCTGCGTACTCGGCGCTCTCCGCGGTGATAAATCACTACTATATTTTTAGATAGTGACGTTAACAGTCTTTATTCAATAATATCATATTAAAAATAGCAAGCAACATTAAATAGGAATTGGTATCGAAATGCCAGCAAGAGGAAAGGACAAAATAAAATTTCTGGGGACTGCGGGTGCGAGATTCGTAATGATAACGCAGTTTCGATCCTCTGCAGGTGCCGTTCTCAGTTTAAAGGGTACGAATGTCCTTATAGACCCGGGTCCGGGCACGCTGGTACGATTCGCATCCTGCAAGCCGAAACTCAACCCCGCTAAGCTGCATGCGATTATCTTAACCCACAAACATTTAGACCACTCTAATGACGTGAACGTGATGATAGAAGCGATGACAGAGGGTGGTTTCAAACCGCGAGGTGTGCTTCTGTGCCCAAACGATGCCCTGTCAGATGAAGGAGATGCGGTTATTTTGAACTATTATAAACATCTCCTGGATAGGGTAGAAGTGATGACCGAAGGAGGCAACTACTCAATAGGTCAAATCGAGATAAACACGCCTAAAAGGCACGTGCATGGCGTGGAAACGTATGGATTGAACATAAAAGAAAGGGGGGGGAAAAGGACAAAGGTCTCTTTTCTCGTGGATACGCTCTATTTCGATGGTTTAGCGAATTATTACGATGGAGAAGTGCTCGTGATGAACGTGGCGATGTATGAAAGGCGAGAAGGAGTGAATCATCTGTGTGTGAACGATGCGAGAACGATTATAGAAACACGGAAACACAAGCCAAAGGTCGTAATCCTCACGCATTTCGGCATGACCATGCTTAGAAACAAACCGTGGGAAATAGCAAAACGGCTAAGCGAAGAGACGGGTGTAGATGTGATAGCGGCACACGACGGTATGGAATTTGAGTTGGGTAATAGTCGTTCCAGTAATAAATTGTAATTAATAAACCACAAGATTTCACGAGATTAACACAAGAATTGGTAGTTAATAGAGCATAAAATCACTAATAGAACGCTGAAACTTGATTATTATTATTGTTTTCTCGTGGAAATCTGTGTAATCTCGTGGTTAATAATTTTCGGATTTTTTTTAGCGGTTTGCTTTTTCGGTTATCTAAACCGCTAAACCGCTTTTAGACTCCTTCCTCCTCAAGCCATCTTCATCCGCATACCGCTCTATCAACGGTTTTAGCTCCTCGCTATACCATCCCTTTTCGATATATCGGGGATATATCGGCAATCTTTCTCTTAATTCAAAATTTGGAGCGACCATTCGCCTCAGGTCTTCCTCTTTTGGCCACGGTGATTCGGGGTTTATATAATCAATGGTTTTTTCCGATATTCCGCCTAAATCCGATGCTCCCAGTTCTATTAGTACCTTAGGCGCAGTCAAATTTGGTGGAACCTGTATCGCTATTTCTTCAGGCAATATCTCTCGTGCTGCACGGACAACTTCCCTCAGTTCCGCAAAACTCGGTGGGCTCTCATTCCACATCGGCGTGAACGGCTTGGGAATGAAAGGCTGAATGATGACTTCCTGTATATGCCCGTATTTCCCGTGCAGCGATTGTATAGCCTGCAAGGAGCGAATACAATCTTGTGGATTTTCGCCTATCCCTATCAACAAGCCGGTAGTAAAAGGTATTTCGAGTTTTCCCGCTTCTTCTATCATTTTCAATCGCTCTGCCGGGATTTTTCCCGGTGAGTTCCTGTGCGCTTCGAGTTCTGCTGCGGTAGTTTCGAGCATCAAGCCCATTGAGGCATTTAGGTCTCGCAGCCCGGTTAGCTCTTCACGACTTAGCACGCCCAGATTACAATGTGGAAGTAATCCATGCTTTATCGCAAGTTTGCACAGTTCTTTCGTGTATTCAACAAGAGAGGAATAACCTGCGTCAAGAATCTCTTTTTTGAAGTAAGAAGAAAGATTTGCGAGTTCAGGCTTTTCACCAGCCGTAAAAAGAGCTTCTGTTGCCGCTCCTTTAGCTTTTACGAGCGCTAAAAAATCGTTCATGCTTATTAAATAAGCATCGTCAGGGCTGCGAGCTCGAAACACGCAATAGTCGCATGCATTCCGGCATACGTTCGTCACCGGGATAAAAACATTTTTAGAGAAGGTAACGACGCAATTGTTTTTCATTTCTTCTTTCTTCTCTTTTGATCCGAAAATTATTAACCACAAGATTACACGGATTTCCACGAGAAAGTTAATTTTCTTGTGCCCATCTTGTAAAATCTCGTGGGTTTTCTATTTCGGCTATACAAGTACTTAACTCTTTTAAAAAGTAGAACGATAACCAGAAAAGATAATAGAATATAAGAGACATTAAACTTTTATCAAAAAGAGAGTGATTCAGATGAAAGTCACGATAATAGGCGGAGCAGGTGGGATGGGGAAATGGTTCGCCGAGTTTTTCACCGGAAACGGCGTTGAGGTGCGGATAGTAGACAAAAGCCCCAAAACGAAGGCGGTTGCAAACCAAATAGGCGTGGAATTCTTGAATACGAACATTCTACACGTTACGGAAGGCGAAGCGGCGGGAAACGAGGAGATTGTGGATACGGACGTATTGCTCGTCTCGGTACCCATAGACATAACTGGACGTGTAATAGAGCGTATAGGACCGAAGATGCATGGGGATTCGCTGCTGATGGACATAACATCAGTGAAAAAAATGCCGGTAGAGATGATGCGAAAATTTACACCCGCAAACGTCGAAATTCTTGGTACTCATCCTTTGTTCGGTCCCACGGCAAAAAGTATGCGAGGTCAAACTATCGTTTTTGT
>JAUXHM010000003.1 GCA_030621535.1 Candidatus Methanophagales archaeon
TAACTAAAAGCGTGATAGAAATGTTTCAATTACAGAGACGGATAAGCAACGTGAGTTCGGATATACTGAAGCTATGTGTAATGCAAGTAGTTAAAATATTTAAGACTTAAAATGACGTATCTAATTTTTGACACGGAAACAACGGGAAAACCAAGAAATTATAACGCACCAGTATCAGATTCGGAAAATTGGCCCCGTTTAGTACAAATTGCTTGGCTTCAATATGATCGTTCAGGAAGGCAAATAGGGAGTTGTGAGTATATTATCAAACCACAAGGATTTACCATTCCGGATGAAGTAGTAAGGATTCACGGTATTTCAACGGAAAGAGCGAGTAATGAAGGACTTCCTTTAAGAACAGTTCTAAACGAATTTTCGGAAGCAGTAGAGCAATCAATGATTTTGGTGGCTCACAATATGGATTTTGATGAAAAAATTGTTAGAGCTGAATTTTTTAGAGAGAATATTTCAGATGGTCTTGTTCAAACTAAAAAAATTTGCACAATGAAATCATCAACTGATTTTTGTCAAATTCCAAAACCACCTTATGGTTATAAATGGCCTACATTATCAGAGCTTCATTATAAATTATTTAACACCGGTTTTAAGGGAGCTCATAATGCAGCAATTGATGTTACATCTTGTGCTAAATGTTTCTTTGAATTAAAAAGATTGGGGATTATAAGATAAGTAACAAATATTTATTTTGACCATAATATTCGTCTTCCTGACCATTTTTGTTGAATCAACAAATTTATTGGCTTTGCAATTTTTACCGGCTCGTTATAGACCGCAAAAGTGATTACAAGGCTCTCTTCGGGAAACAATTTCCTCAGCAAATCAGCTCTACCTATTTTGCCAAGCATGCTCAGTATATCAGTATCGAATATCATATTATAGGTGTTTCCTGAGCTTCTCGTCCATTTCTTCCGCTGGTCTCGCCTTTACTCTTATTCCCATTTCTATCACCCACCAACACTAAGATTAATTTTATAAGGAGGATTCCCTATAATTAGATGAAGGTAGGCAAAGGAAAAAGGGAAAATGGTATTGTCTCTCTTTTACCGGTAATATCTATGCAGAATCGAAAATGAACAGTTAAAATGGAAGAAACCGAAGCAATAAAGATTTTAGAACGAAACGTGGAGGAGATAATAACGAGGGAAGAATTAGTGGATGCTCTGGCATTAATGGCAAAGTCAACGTCCGGGTCAGACAGGAAGCTAAGAGCGTATGTAGGATATGAGCCGAGTGGCAGTGTGCACATTGGGCATTTGCCCATACTAAACAAGCTGCGTGAACTGCAACGCGTTGGGTTTCACATAATCGTGCTTCTCGCCGATATGCACGCATATCTGAACGAAAAAGGTAGCTTTGAGCAGATAAGGGAAACTGCGGACTACAACAAGAGGTGCTTTGCCGCAGCAGGGTTAAGCGACGAGACCGAGTTCATTTTTGGCTCCTCTTTTCAGATGGAGCAAGAATATATGATGAACATGTTAAAGCTCGCTACGGTGACGACGGAAAACCGAGCGCGGAGAAGCATGGATGAGCTATCAAGGAGCACAAAAGACCGTAAAGTATCCCAGACGATATACCCGTTGATGCAAGCCATAGATATTGCATTCCTTAACATAAACGTAGCTGTAGGTGGTATAGACCAGCGGAAAATACACATGCTTGCACGCGAGAACCTGCCGAAGCTGGGTTTTAAACCGCCTATCTGTATTCATACGCCGCTATTAATCGGGTTAGATGGCGAGAAGATGTCTTCATCACTGGGTAATTACATAGCAGTGCAGGAGACAGAGGAAAGCGTGGAGAAGAAATTGATGGATGCATATTGCCCGCCTGAAGTAGCAGATGGCAATCCGATACTGCAAATCTACAAGCACACCTTATTTCCCGATGAAAATATCGGTGCAGTGGAGATAGAAAGGAAAGATAAATACGGTGGCAATATAAATTATACGAGTTATGAGGACTTCAAACTCGATTATGTACGTGGACGGCTACACCCGTTAGACGTAAAGACAAATGCAGTGCGATATTTAAATGAGGTCTTGGAGCCTATTAGAAAAAAACTGATACAAGAAAACAGAAAATAAATTATAGACGCAGATTAACGCAGATTGACACAGATGAAAAGATTAATGCCGTTAAAAATAGCATAGCCCAATAAAAGAAAAAAATCAGTGTAAATCAGTGTCTTAAATAAAAGGAAGTTACACTTTATACACAATGAAACTAATAGTGGGCATAACAGGAGCAAGTGGAGTCATATATGGAATAAGACTGTTGGAAGTGCTAAAAGAGCGAAACATTGCCGATACACACCTTATTGTATCCGAACCCGCAAAAAAAATAATCTCTATCGAAACCGAGTATGAACTCGATGAGATATATGCGCTTGCTTCTCACGTGTATGACAATTCCGACTTCACAACAGCGCTAAGTAGCGGCTCCGTGCGGTATGATGGAGCGATAATAGCGCCTTGCAGTATGAAGACGCTGGGCTCTATTGCATCGGGCATATCCACCACGCTGGTCGCGAGAGTAGCCGAAATATGCTTAAAGGAGAGTCGAAGGTTGGTGATTATTCCACGGGAAACGCCACTTAGTCTTATTCATCTTGCGAATATGGTTACGGTAAAGAAAGCAGGTGCTATTATGCTGCCTGCATCGCCGGCATATTATCACAAGCCAAAAACCGTGCTCGATATGGTTGATTTTATCGTGGCACGCGCACTTGACGTTTTCGGGATTGAACTCGGAGCTGGAAAGCAGGAGTACGATCTAATAAAGCGGTGGAAAGCGACATAAACAAATTAGAGACACAGATTAACGCAGATTAACACAGATGAAAAGAATCAACAAACACGGTTAAACTAAAATAAATCTGCGTAAATCAGTGTAAATCTGTGTCTCAAATAAAAAATACTATAATATAGTTTATCTACATACATTAAATAATGTGGACATGGTCGGTCGGGATAGCCAAGAGGTCTAAGGCGGTAGGTTGCTAACCTACTTCCCCTTATGGGGAGCGAGGGTTCGAATCCCTCTCCCGGCGCTACTAACTATGCTATCTATGTTAGACCCTATCGTGTACGTTTATGAGAAGATATTAAAAAAAGGAATCCTGAATTCCTCTATCCCTGTGAATCACGTTCTCCTTGTGTTAGATGAATCTGACCTTCTTTCCGATGCCATAGGAATGGAACAACTGAGGCAGTTCATAAATTGGTGCTATACCCTGAAGATAAAAACTATAAGTGTTTACATCGGTGTTATTCGCGATGGTGTTGACAAGAACGTGTTAGAAAAAGCATACTCGCACCTCACGGAGAGCATAACAAGGATGCTGAGTAAAGAAAAAGCTTCTATCGCAATATATACGGACGGACCGGAACCCACGTATGAAAAATCCGTGGAGGGTGCTGGTGCGGATAACGAGAGCAACATGCAGAACAAAGAAAGGGAAATAAATATTTCTATCGGGTTGGGCGGGAGAAGCGAGCTGACAAAAGCGATAAAAGAGATTGTAAAGAAGGTAAAAGCAGGGGAAATAGAGCCCGAAGAGATAGACGAGAAACTGATAGAATCGGAGTTGATATTCAAGTCCGACCCTGACCTCGTTATCAGGTCGGGCACAACGCGTTTAACCGATTTCTTGATTTGGCAATCGGTGTACAGCGAATTTTATTTCACGGACATTAATTGGCGAAAATTCAGGAAGATAGACCTGCTCCGTGCTGTACGCGATTTTCAGTTACGCAAAAGACGATTTGGACGGTGAAAAATCATGTATTTATTCACCGCCGAGATCGCGGAGAGCGCTGAGACGACGCTGAAGGTATGAGGTGTGAGTTGTCAGGTGTGAGTAAGCCAAACCTCCTCAAACCTAATACCTCACACCTATACTGATTCTCTGTGCTCTCTGTGAGCTCAGCGGTAAACAATCGCAAAATCATAACTCAACGAAGTGCATTTTCCTCGTCCATACGCTTACCGCTTTTCTCGCCTGTTCAGGATTAGCAAAATTAGCCTCTATGGCGTCGTCATCTCCGGGATTTCCTATAAAAGGGTTTATTGTTCTCTTCTCTACATCCGCCACCCATATCATTGCGGCACCCGCGTCATGCTCGCGGAAGAACGAGATAAAAGGAGCAGGCGTCTTCTCTGTTGGAACAACAATTACGTTTTCTTTTCCTTTTCCCTTCTCCTCCTCCGCTTCTGAGTTCTCCATTTCGTCTACAAACTGAGGAACAAACTTTATAGACGGGAAAATGAAGATGTGCTTGCTTCTCTGTCTGTTTTGATTTTTGTACTTGTTCACTGCTATCATTTCGATATGCCCACTTTTAGGCACCGTGTTTTCTACCTGATACCCGCATCGTTCCATAAAATCTTTCACCACCTGCTTTAACGCACTCAGCGGGCTCCTTATCCTTGCCCAGCGCAAAAAAGCCGCCTCCAACTCATTACTCATGTATCTATGCGTGGGCACGCAGTAAAACACCTCACCTTGATAATTTATCCGTGTATGCATGTCAGGGGAAAAAACAGAGACCTTTTCGGTACTTGTTATGCTTTTGAAAATCACGTCTTCTAAAGTTCCGTTCAATTTCGTCTCCAGATTGGCTCTTTCGGCACCGGTGAGCAGCGATTTTATACTTTCACGTATCTTCAAAACGAGTTCGCCTTCGGATATTACGTTGTACGCCGACAAATAAGCAGCGAGTTCGTCAAACACCTTCAATAAAGCATCGTATTTCATTTCATATCCTCCGTGATTATCATTATCAGATACCATACTAATTTTGTACAAAGAGTACTAAATGATAGAATAACAGGTAGGGTGGAAAATATAAACACAGAAAAATGGTCGAGAAATTTGCACATCGTATTGAGGACATAGATATTTCCGGCATAAGGAAGGCGTTTGAAACCGCATCTGGCGACTTCTTCAACCTGGGTCTCGGTGAACCTGACTTCGATACACCGGCGCATGTAAAGGAAGCCGCTATACGAGCACTTAACGCTGGATTTACCTCTTATACCTCTAATAAAGGCATAGAGGAACTGAGAGCGGTGATATGCGATAAGTTCAAACGAGATAATAATTTTTCCGTTAGCCCTGAAGAGATAATAGTTACGTCAGGTGCGAGCGAAGCGTTACATATAGCACTCCTTGCAGTTGTAGAAAGAGGCGATGAGGTGCTGATACCAAATCCCGGTTTTGTTTCGTTCGCACCACTAACGAAATTAGCAGAGGCAAAGCCAGTCGGTGTTACGCTAAGCGAAAACGAAGGCTTCACGATGCCCTCCGAAGCAGTAAAGGAAAAAATCACGCCAAAAACAAAAGCGCTCATAATAAATTCCCCTGCCAATCCTACTGGGGCGGTGGAAAGCGAGGAGAACATAAAAGCACTCGTTGACATCGCCCACGACCATCGCATAACCATCATTTCCGATGAGGTTTATGAGCATCTTATATACGATGGGTTGAAGCACATAAGCCCTGCGAGATTCTCTGACGCGGGGGTTATCACGGTGAATGCGGTCTCAAAGACCTACGCAATGACCGGGTTCAGACTGGGCTATCTTGCAGCTCGTGAAGAATACGTAGAGCAAATGCTAAAAATCCATCAGTATATTCAAGCGTGTGCATCTTCAATTTCGCAACACGCCGCGTTGGCTGCTATTTCGGGTCCACAAGACGGTGTAGCAGAAATGAGAAGCGAGTTCAAAAAAAGACGCGATTTTGCCGTTGATGCTCTTCACGATATGAAGATGACGTTTAACACGCCAAAAGGAGCTTTTTATATCTTCCCTCGTGTAGGTGATGAGCAAGAATTTGTAGATACGTTGAAGCAGAGAGGGGTAATAGTCACACCAGGGTCGGCATTTGGAACTATGGGTAAGAATCACGTAAGAATATCGTATGCTGCGAGTTTTGATGACTTAAAGCGAGCTTTTGCAATACTGAAAGAGGTAGAGGGCACTATCTAAAAATATAGGGATTTATCACCGCGGAGAGCGCGAAATTAGAGGTTTAGTTTATTAGCGGTTCAGCTCGTTAGCTAAACATCCAAACCTCTAAGCCTCTAAACCGCTAATCTTCTGTGTGCTCTGCGGTGAAATTTAAGGATATATACCCCCCTTCCCTATTCCCCAAGTCCTTTATAAGGTCGTCTCATCTGCTTACCACACCTCAGGCAAGTTGTCGTGATGTAATCGCCTCGGAGGCGAATGCGTGCATTCTCACCCGGGACCAAGAAGGCATAGCAACCTTTACAAATCCGCATCTTTAAATGATGTGGTATTTGCACCCTATACCGCATCCCAATTTTTCGTGCAAGCTGCACGTATCTATCACTTCTCCTGCTTCTCTCTTTCATCTTATTTCCCCTCGCATCTGCATCTGCGAGTTCAAACAGCCGCTCTATCCGCTGTAAGGCAATGTCTTCTATTCTTCCCTTTCTCCCCCTTTTCTTCATAAATTCAATCCAAATATTCTTAGTAAAGAGAAACTTAAAAGAGAATTATATTGCATATAGCCACAAGAAATGAAAGAAGAGGAAAGGAATAAAAAGCTCAAAACGGCAAGAACCATAGCCGATTATCAATTTGGCCGCGGTGCCGGTGAAACCCTGTTCCCTGATACGGATACCGTGGAATTTATGCTCTCAAAGACAAGAAGAATATCGCAGATAAAAGATAACGGAACGCGAATAGCAACCCTGAGGAGCGTTGACGGACTACTAACGCTGAGTATAGAAGGAGCAAAGAGATTGCATCGGTTTTTTGAATATCCAGGAATACGAGTGGTTATGAACGAAGAGAGCAGTGAATTTATAAAGGACGGGGGAACCGCGTTTTGCAAACACTTAATAGACGCCGACCCCGCGATACGGGCTTACGATGAGGTCATATTAGTGGATGAGCACGATAATCTACTTGCCACGGGAAAAGCTATGCTATCGGGAGAAGAGATGAAAAAGTTCGAGCACGGTGTAGCAGTAAAAGTGAGATATGGTGCCTCACAGGGCTAAGCTTATGTTATAGTATAACAAACAATGATATTTCTTTGGTAAAGCTTTTTTGTAAATAACAAGGAAAAACGAATGAGGGTGGAGAGAGAGGGAGAGGAAAAAATCCCGATAGAAAAAGCAATCGGGGACGAGCTAAGAAAGGGCGGGCTGAGTCTCGGTACCGCAGAATCTTGCACGGGTGGACTGCTATCGCATAGAATAACAAATGTCTCGGGCAGTTCAGACTATTATACAGGTGGCATCGTGGCTTATTCAAATGAGGTAAAGCGAAAAATCCTACACGTTGCTGAGAAGACCTTGGAAGAAAAAGGCGCGGTGAGTGCAGCGTGCGCGCGTGAGATGTCGAGCGGAGTAATAAAGCTGCTGGATGCCGATATCGGGATTGCAACCACGGGCATTGCTGGACCCACTGGGGGAACGCCGGACAAACCCGTTGGATTAGCTTATATAGCATTGGCAACAAATGAATACGTCTACCATGAGAAATATATCTTCCAGGGGGATAGGGGAGAGAACAAACGCGAAGCGGTAGACGCTGCACTTGAGATGTTAAAAGCATCTCTAAAAAGGGCTCGTAGCTCAGAAAGGTAGAGCAGCGGGCTTTTAACCCGTCGGTCGCGGGTTCAAATCCCGTCGAGCCCGTTACTATAAAAAAAAATTATAGTATAGTCGAAACAAATGAAAAAGGAAAAAGTTTCTATACTCGAACATGGATTAGTACCCAAGCACGAAATAGTGGGAGCAGAAGAGATAAAAGAGCTTTTGGATAAATATAAAATAAAAAGGGAACAATTGCCTAAGATAAAATTATCTGACCCTGTGATAAAGGAGATAAAAGCAGATACGGGCGATGTAGTGAAAATAAGGAGGCAAAGCAGAACAGCGGGAAAGGCCTTATTTTACCGACTGGTTATAGGATAAAACAGAATAAAATATGATAGACCGTAGCGTTCTTTCAAAAGCATACTTGAAGGGTGGGAAAATAGCACAGCATCAGCTCGATTCTTTTAATTATTTCCTCGAGCACGGCATGCAAAAAATAATAGATGAGCAGCCGTATGTAGAAACGTCCATCACGGGTGAAGATGAAAAAGGAAGGTATAAAAGGGGTGTAAGACTCGGTAAAATAACGGTGGGCAATCCGAAGACAATCGAAGCAGATGGTTCTTATGAATCAATTTTCCCTGCACAGGCGAGATTAAGGAATTTACACTATTCCGCTCCCATATATCTGGGAATGCAGTTGGTAAAGAAATACGAAAGTCGTGAAACAGAGGCAGAGGCAGGGACAGCAGCGGAAACAGAGATAGAAGCAGAATGTGAGGAGGAAAAAATCGAAATTGGTACCCTCCCAATTATGCTGAAATCAAAAAGATGCAACCTTTACGGGCTTTCCGAGCGGGAGCTGATTGATAAAGGCGAAGACCCTCTTGACCCCGGAGGCTATTTCATCCTGAATGGTTCCGAGCACGTAATAATCACGCTGGAAGACCTCGCACCAAATAGGATATTTGTGAATTTCGAGGAGAAATACGGGATTAAAAACGCCGTTTCTAAGGTGTTTTCTCTTAAACAGGGATTCCGTGTGCCCACACGTGTGGAGATAAGTAAAAAAGGCATGCTTGAGGTCTCTTTTCCCGCCGTCGGTCGGAAAATAGAGTTCGTTATGCTTATGCGAGCGTTGGGACTCGAAAGTGATGATGAGGTATTAAGAGCCGTCTCCGATGACCCACAAATACGTAAATACATCCGTGACGATAACATAGAAGAGAGCGAGATACATACAAAAGAGGAAGCAATAGATAAGCTGGGTCGTAAAGTCGCATCCACGCAGGCAAAGGAGTACCGGGAGAGGCGCATTAATTATATCTTCGACCGCTATTTCCTCCCTCACCTTGACACATGGATAGCGAAGGCGCATTTCATAGGAAGAATGGCAGAATCATGTTATGAACTTTCTCTGGGCAGGAGGGACGAAGATGATAAAGACCATTATGCAAATAAACGACTGAAACTCGCAGGCGACCTGATGGAAGACCTCTTCAGGGTCTCGTTCACAAGGTTGGTACGCGATATGCGGTATCAACTGGAACGTGCGAATATGCGAAACCGCGAACTGAAGATCAGCACTGCTATTCGGACGGATGTGCTCACTGAACGAATACGGCATGCATTGTCCACCGGGAATTGGGTAGGTGGCAGAGGAGGTGTTTCTCAATTGCTGGAAAGGAGCAATTACATAGCTACGTTGAGCCATCTGAGACGGATAATTTCGCCCCTATCAAGGGCACAGCCGCACTTCGAAGCGCGTGATTTGCATCCCACACAATGGGGAAAAATCTGTCCAACTGAGACGCCGGAAGGTCCCAACTGCGGTTTGGTGAAGAATTTCTCGCAGATGGTTGAATTATCCGTAGGTGAAGACCATGAGAACGTTAAAAATACGTTATTTGAACTTGGTGTTATCCCCCCTGCTCGCTCTTTACAAATAAGCGCGGAAAACCGAACTCGTATGTTCGTGAATGGCGATTTCGTTGGATTCTCGACCGAGCCCGATACATTCGTGGAAGCAGTAAGAAAGAAGAGAAGAAAGGGTGAAATATCATCTCAGGTGAATGTCGTCTACTATAGGGATAAAAAAGACATAATAATAAATTCTGATAGGGGGAGGGCAAGAAGACCCGTCATAATAGTGGAAAATGGGATTCCTCTACTTGCCGAATCGCACATCGATAAACTGAGAAAAGGCGATATGGACTTCGATGGACTGGTAAAGGCAGGTGTAATCGAGTATTTAGACGCAGAAGAGGAGGAGAATGCACTGATAGCACTAAACGAAGAGGACTTAACAAACGCAAATGGAGGGGACAAGTATACGTATACGCATCTGGAAATAGACCCATCTTTGATTTTGGGCATTGTTGCAGGGTTAATTCCGTATCCTGACCATAATTCGTCACCGCGTAACACAATGGGCTGTGCGATGTTGAAGCAATCATTAGGGCTGCCAACGGCAAACTATAAACCCCGTGCTGACACACGGGTACATCTTTTGCAGTCTCCGCAGAATCCGATAGTAAAAACAAGGACTGCAGACCTTATTTCACATGATAAAAGACCGGCAGGGCAGAATTTTGTCGTTGCCGTTTTAAGCTATGCAGGGTATAATATGGAAGACGCGTTGATCTTTAACCGCGCTGCAATAAACCGCGGATTGGGAAGAAGTCATTTCTTCAGATGCTATGAAGGTGAAGAGAGACGGTATCCCGGCGGAGAGGTGGATAGATTTGAGATACCTGATATGGAGATTGGAGGCGTGAGGAGCCATGAAGCGTATAGCCAGCTTGACGAGGATGGGATAATAAATTCGGAAACGGAAGTGGCACCAAACGATGTATTAATAGGGAAGACAAGCCCACCAAGGTTTTTAGAGGAAAGCACGGAACTTCTAAGTCCTTTAGAAAGAAGAGATACTTCCATTTGTACTCGCTCTAACGAGCAGGGGACAGTAGATTCGGTTGTGCTTATGGAATCAAGCAGCAGCAGACGTTTATCTAAACTCACTGTTCGAGACAAGAAGATACCGGAGGTAGGTGATAAATTCGCATCCCGGCACGGTCAGAAGGGCGTGATAGGCCTAATTGTGCCCCCGGAGGATATGCCATTTACGGAAGGGGGAATCATTCCGGATATGATCCTAAATCCTCATGCCATTCCATCGAGGATGACGGTGGGGCATGTGCTGGAGATGATGGGCGGAAAAGTGGGCGCATTAGAAGGGAGAGCCATAGATGGAACCGCTTTTACCGGTGAGCCCGAGGAAGACTTAAAAAATGCGCTTAAGCGTGCGGGTTTTTCATCTGCGGGTACGGAAGTGATGTATAATGGAACAACCGGTGAGAAAATAAAAGCCGATGTCTTTATTGGCGTTGTGTATTATCAAAAGCTATACCACCTGGTATCGGCAAAGATACATGCACGTGCGAGGGGCCCTGTGCAGATATTAACAAGGCAACCCACAGAGGGTAAAGCAAGGGAAGGCGGGCTTCGTTTCGGCGAGATGGAAAGGGACGTGCTGATAGGCTATGGAGCTGCGATTTCGTTGAAGGACAGATTATTGGATGAATCTGACCGTGTTGTTGAATTGGTCTGTGGACATTGTGGTATGATTGCATCGAAGGACCAGAAGACAGGGTCCGCATATTGTCCAAACTGTGGTGCGGACACCGATATATACCCTGTGGAGATGAGTTATGCATTCAAGCTTCTGCTGGATGAGATGAAAGTGCTGTGTATCGCGCCGAGACTGGAATTGGAGGAGACGGTCTGAACGAAAATGAGAACGAAAAGAATAAAAGGGATAAAATTCGGACTGCTATCGCCAAAGGAGATAAGGAAGATGAGTGCTTCGAAGATAATAACTGCTGATACCTATGGTGAAGACGGCTTTCCGATAGAGATGGGTTTGGTGAACCAGCGAATTGGAGTTATTGACCCCGGGTTGAGATGCAAAACCTGCGGTGGTCGGATGGGTGAATGTCCCGGTCATTTTGGGCACATCGAGCTTGCTGCACCTGTTATACACATAGGATATGCAAAGTTAATTTATCGAATGCTAAGTGCGACATGCAGGGAGTGTGGCAGGGTTTTGCTGAAAGACGCGTATTTTCTGTTCTCCGTCTCCGGTACGGAGTTAGAACACGACTTGAAGCGAGAAATCATCACGGAAAAATGGCGCAAGGAATTCGGTGACAACGGCTTCCCGCTTTCGACTAACGCCAGCATCACAAAAGAGAAAAACGACGAATGGACAATAACCGATAAGGAACTATTTATTATCAGGAAAGAGACAGGAAACCTAAACGTTTACGATGCGGGCGAAAAAGGGCGTTTTTTAAATGATATAGAACTGGGAAAAGGAAAGCAACCCGGCGTTGGCGAAGCGGTGAAGCGTATGTTCAAAGAAGCAGCGAAACACACGGTATGCAGTCATTGTGGGGACCATTTATTCGATTTCGCCTCGAATGCGAGATTAGAGAATAGCTTAAACAAAGGTGAAGATGTTATTTCAAAAGAATTGAGGAGGAAGTTCGCTACCGAGGGACATGCGCTTAGCAAAAATCCGTCCATTAAAAAGGAAACAGACAATAAATGGCTGATAACGGACAAAGATAAGAGATACATCGTCAAAAAAGGAAATGGTAAGCTAACTGTTGACTGCGGCACACCTCAGCGAGTCATAAAATTCGATAAACCCTCTACATACATAGAGATAGACGAAAAAGAGAGAAAGCGTAGATTAATGCCCAGTGATGTGAGAGAACGACTTGAAAAAATACCTGATGAAGATATAGCTCTCTTCGGAATGAACCCGAAAAGTGCGAGACCCGAGTGGATGATTCTTACGGTATTGCCCGTTCCTCCGGTAACCGCAAGACCTTCTATCACGTTAGAGAGTGGGCAACGAAGCGAGGATGACCTAACGCATAAATTGGTAGACATCATACGAATCAACCACCGATTTATGGATAATCGTGCTGCGGGTGCGCCACAATTGATAATTGAAGACCTCTGGGAACTTCTTCAGTATCACATAAGTACATATCTCGATAACGAAATTGCGGGTATACCACCTGCGAGGCACAGAAGTGGAAGACCACTTAAGACAATGACACAGCGGCTAAAAGGAAAAGAAGGCAGATTTAGAGGGTCGTTATCGGGTAAACGAGTTAATTTCTCCGCTCGAACGGTTATATCACCCGCTCCTGATATAGATATAGACGAAGTCGGCGTGCCCGAAGCGATAGCAAAAGAGTTGACCGTCAACGTTAATGTAACTGAAAGAAACATTGACCTCCTGAAGGAAACCGTAAAAAGGGAAAACAAACATCCGGGTGCGAATTATGTACGAAGAGCAGATGGTAAAAAGGTAAAAATAACAGAAACCAATTACGAGACGTTAGCAGAGGAGCTGGAGATTGGGTGGAAGGTAGAAAGACATCTTCGTGACCGGGACATCGTGCTGTTCAACAGACAGCCCTCGCTACATAGAATGAGCATAATGGCACACTATGTGCGTGTGATGCCCGGTAAGACATTCAGGTTAAATCCCACCGTTTGCCCGCCCTACAATGCTGATTATGACGGTGATGAGATGAACCTTCACGTATTGCAGACCGAAGAAGCGAGGGCAGAAGCGAAGATCCTGATGGCGGTGCAGCGCAACATAATATCACCCCGATTTGGCAGACCGATTATAGGCGGTATCCACGACCACGTCTCAAGTCTGTTTTTACTTACGTATGGGGAAAAGAAATTTGACCGTGAAGAAACGCTGGAGATACTGAAGGGGATAGATATAGACGATTTAAGAGCGCCTGCGGGAACTTTTAGGTCTGAGGTTTCAGGCTTGAGGTCTGTGGACATACCGTACTGGACAGCGAAACAAATATTCAGCATGATACTACCCGCGGGATTGAATTTACAATTTCAGGGTAAGGTCGGCGGGGTTACGATACGAGACGGGAATCTGGAATCGGGCGTGATAGACGAAATAGCCGTGGGCTCGTTCAAGGGGAAAATAATTGACCGAATAGTCCGGCAATACGGGGAAGAAGCAGCGAAAAAGTTTATAAACGATCTCGCTCGGCTTGCTACCAATTATATTCTGCGTGCTGGTTTCAGCTTTGGCATAAGTGATGAGGACATACCGAGAGAAGGGGAGCAGCAAATAAGAGAAGAGACGATGCGTGAGGCGGAGCACAAAGTTGACGAGTTAATAAGGGCGTATGAGGCAGAAGAGCTCGAGGCTTTACCCGGAAGGACGGTAGAGGAGACGTTGGAACTGCGGATAATGGAGACTCTTGGTCGTGCAAGAGATGAGGCAGGGGGCATCGCAGAGCGGTATCTCGGAATAGAAAACGCAGGTGTGCTTATGGCGAAGTCAGGTGCCCGTGGTTCGCTGCTCAATTTAACGCAAATGGCTGCATGTGTAGGGCAGCAATCCGTCAGGGGCGAAAGGATAAAGAGGGGATACAGAGGGAGAACTCTGCCTCATTTTAAACCTGCTGACCGCAGTGCAAAGGCACATGGTTTTGTAAGACCTTCTTTCAAGGAAGGGTTATCACCCACTGAATATTTCTTCCACGCTGTTGGCGGGCGAGAAGCATTAGTGGATACCGCAGTCCGTACCTCCCAGAGTGGATACTTCCAGAGGCGGCTTATTAATGCTTTACTTGACCTCGAAGTGAAAGATGATGAAACGGTAAGGGAAACAAGGGGTACAATCGTGCAATTTAAATATGGCGAAGATGGCGTGGACCCTTCTGCATGTGAATATGGTAAAGTGGTAGACATAGATGAGATAATAAAAGACGTAATGGCAGGAACAGGAGCATAAGCATAAATTATGCAAACAAAGGAAGAAGTAACGAAAGAATTGACGGGAGCAGGAGTAGAGCAAGAGATAGCAGAACTAATAGGGGACGAGTTTATGCTGGCAGAGCTAACCGCGGGGCTCGATAAACTATTAGACTCCGAGGAGGTAGAAGAGGGATGCGCAGAAGATATAATAAGAATGGCGGGCAGGGAAGAGGAAGGCGAGATAAAATTTGGGGACATAGAGCTAAAGGTGAATGAAAGCGCGATACCAAAACGCATAAAAGACGAATTAAAGAAGAAGTTAAGGGCTATAAGGACAGAACTAAACAATAAAAAGCTGGATGCGATTTTAAATGGAGTCGCAGAGAAATATAACAAATCAAAGGTGGTGCCACGGGAAGCTGTTGGAATAGTCGCAGCGCAGTCTATCGGCGAGCCGGGAACTCAGATGACACTGCGAACTTTCCATTACGCGGGTGTTGGTGCGATATACATAACGCTTGGATTACCGCGAATAATAGAGGTAGTAGATGCAAGGAAAAAACCATCTACACCTGCAATGAAGATAAAGTTAACAGGGGAGTATGCACGGAATAGAAACAAGGCAGAGGAACTGGCAAGGGAAATAGAAAAGACATATATACGGGATATAAAAAGTGAAATAGACGTGTCCCGAAAGGATATGTCGGTGTGGGTTTCGCTACGCGAGAAGGAACTGAAGAGAAGGCATATAGAAAAAGAAGAAGTAAAAGAAAAAATAGAGGGTATGGATTCGGACGTGCACGTAGAGGAAGCGGAAGATGGCAAGTTGCGAATACAGGTGCCGAATAAGTCATACCAAGAGTTGCGAAAGCTTGAGAAAGAAGTGAATAACCTATCGGTGAAGGGAATAGAAGGAATAATGCGTGGAATAGTGAGAAGAGAAAACGAAGGAGATGGTGAATATATGCTGTACACCGAGGGCTCGGCACTGAAAAAGGTGCGGGGGATTGAAGGCGTAGATTTCAGCAGGACAACAACGAACAACATAGCGGAAATAGCAGATGTTCTGGGCATAGAAGCAGCTCGTAATGCGATAATTGATGAGATGATGAATACATTAGAGGAGCAGGGGTTGGACGTGGATGTCCGCCATGTAACGTTAATTGCTGATGCGATGACGATGGAGGGTGAAGTGAAGTCAATAGGGCGGCATGGATTAGCGGGCGGGAAAGTTTCCGTTCTCTCAAGAGCTGCTTTTGAGGTTACCGTGGACAATCTACTGGATGCAGCTATGTATGGCGAAACGGATGAGTTAAAAGGCGTTACGGAAAACGTGATTGTGGGGCAACCCATAAAATTGGGAACAGGAGCAATAGAATTGGTAGCAAGAGGAGGCTGAAAGGGGATAAAATGGCAGAGATAAAAAGCAAGTCAGTTGAAATTTCCGATATGAACAGAGAATTACAAAAAGTGCTAAAAAGCGGTAAAGTATTGATAGGGTCGAATGAGACATTAAAAGCGCTGAGGGGGGAAGGAGCAGCAGTAAAGGCGGCCATTTACGCTTCTAACTGCCCTGAAGGGATAAAAAAGGGATTCAAAGAAATAACTAAGCAGAAAAAAGGAAATATCCCTTTTTATGAATATCCCGTTAATAGCATTGAACTTGGGCTTGCATGTGGTAAACCTTATTCGATAGCTTCTTTATGTATTCTTGATACGGGGAAATCGGACATATTACGGCTTATTGAAAAAAAAAACAGGTGATAGAAAGTGACCGTGAAGTTAGATACTGAGGGAATAGGGTATATCGGAGTATTTGAGCATCTTACAGGAGCAGGAGTTAGGGATTGCCTGGTGAATAACGAAGAGAACAAGGTGACAATGGTGATAAAAAATGGGGACATGAGCATAGCGATAGGTAAGGGCGGCTCGAATGTAACCAAGGTAAAAGAGCTGTTAAAAAAGGAGATAGAACTTGTGGAGTACTCCGCAGATGTAAAGGAGTTCATAGAAAACCTGTTTCGCCCTGCTTATGTGAAGAGCGTAGAGCTATTGACCAAAAATGGGCAGAGCTGTGCATACGTGGAAGTTTTCAATAAAGACAAGGGCATTGCAATAGGAAGGAACGGCGAGAAGATAAGGAAGGTAAAGGAATTAGTAAAAAGAAATCAAGATATAGATAACGTGATAATAGTATAGTGTAGAGAGGTATGAGGTGTAAGGTATGAGGGCAGATCGCCAAAACCTAAAACCTGACAACTGTACAAACCGAGGTAATAAGATGGGAAGAGGATTATACGCAGCAAGGAAGGCGAAGAATAGCCAAAGGAAGTCCAGGTGGAAGAATCCTGGCTTTGTTCGAAGAGCATTGAAATCGGCTAAGAAAGCGGACCCTATGGAGGGGGCGCACATGGCACGGGCTATTGTCCTGGAGAAGGTAGGGATAGAAGCGAAACAGCCAAATTCAGCAATACGAAAATGCGTTCGTGTTCAGTTAATAAAAAATGGCAAGCAGGTTACCGCTTTTTGTCCTGGCGATGGTGCAATAAAGTTTATAGATGAGCATGATGAGGTATTGATAGTAGGAATGGGAGGAAGAAAAGGGAGGTCGTATGGAGACCTCTCAGGTGTAAGGTTCAAGGTGGTGGCGGTAACGGACATCGCATTAGACCAATTAATAAGTGGAAAGAAGGAGAAGGTCCTCAGGTAAAAATGGCATTTGATAAAATATTTGATAAATGGGACATTTCGGAAGTGGAGATACAGGATATAGGCGTGGAAAGGCATACCAGTCTCCAGCCTGTATCTATGCTGCATAGTGGAGGCAGACATGCAAAACAGCAGTTTGAGCAGGCAAAAGTTTGTGTGGTTGAGCGGCTCATTAACAAATTAATGCGAACGGAAAGGAACACGGGAAAGAAACTAAAAGCATACAAAATCGTCAAAAATGCTTTTGAGTTGATTTATGAGCGCACAAAGGAGAATCCCGTTCAGTTGCTTGTGCATGCAATCCAAAACGCGGGTCCGAGGGAAGAGACAATCAGACTGCGATTTGGCGGTATAATGGTTCCCAAGCCCGTGGATGTAACCTCGCAACGAAAAGTAGATCTGGCACTGCTGTTCATCGCGCATGGGTCAGAGAAATGCGCATTCAAGACCCGGCGAAGTATAGAGGAATGCCTTGC
>JAUXHM010000164.1 GCA_030621535.1 Candidatus Methanophagales archaeon
ATCCACACAATCGGGTAATATTTTTCCGTTCTCTCCGAGGGGTCGCCTACCGTTACGTCCATAACTATTGCGATTACAAAACTAGCCAGATGAGCAAGCAGGAAGTTCATTTGCATTCTTATCCGTAATAATATTGATTGCCAAGAAAACCTTTTCCTATCACGTAAACCTCTGCACTTCTTTTACGTGTGGCTGCTGGCGAATATGCCTTTGTATACCCGAATTTTTTCTGTACATCCTTATAAAACTCCTTATAGCAAACACCTTGAAATATTTTTGCAACGAAACAGCCGTTATTACGTAAAAGCGCAGAAGCAACGTTCAATACGGATTGAGCCAGTTCAAAAGACCGAAAATGGTCATAATCTCTGTTTCCACTTAACTTTGGCGATGCGTCCGATAAAACGACATCCACCAAATCAGTTCCTTTCGAAATCTTCATTAATAGCGTCTCTTTGATCGTCTTTATCGTTTCCATTTCGTTTGTTATATCGCTTTTTAGTGATTCCACGCCTTCTATTTGTTCTATTTGCTGCAAGTCCACGCTTATAACTACTCCTTTCGCTCCAACTATCTCTTTTGCAACCTGTGACCAGCCTCCAGGGGCGGCACCCAGATCCACAACAATGTCGCCTTCTTTTATCAGTTCGAACTTATTGACGATTTGCAACAGTTTAAACGCGGAACGTGCCCTGTAACCTTCCGCCTTCGCTCTTTTGTAATATCTGTCTGTGTTCAAGTCGGCTCTTTTTACCATGTCGTTGCCTTCTTTTTCGGATCAACAGTGGTTCCTTTTCACTTACCTTTAGTGGGCACAGTCGAATTTTCTAGTGAAATCACTATATCCTTAAATTTTACCGCAGAGCACACGGAGAACGCAGAGCCATCAGGAAAGTCAGCAAGGATTGAAACAGTCCTAAAACTCTGCGTACTCTGCGATCTCCGCGGTGGATAAATCACTATATTTTTAGACAGTGCCCCTTTAGTGATTATCCCTGCGAAGAGCTCATTTGCATCAACAACCAATCTCATCTACAGCAATCCCCGCTCTCTGAGTTCTTCACGCATGCCTTCCGTTACTTTATTTCCGAGTTCAATCGCATCTTCCATCGTCAATTTGCTCTTTTCTGAGAGCGATTCAAATATGAACCTCTGTAGTTCCCTTGACTTCTTCAATTCATGCTCGAATATCTTTACCCTTATGAACTCTACAATCATCTCTTCCATTTCTGGAAACTCTTTTATCTTCTCTTCAAACTCTTCAGGTATTTTTAGTTTTAATTCACCCATTTCCACTACCTATAATAATATCGGCTATCCGCATATAAATCTTTCGTTTTTATATGGCTGTAGAATAAATCCCAATGCCAAATACTACCAAATCCTAAGTAAATATCCATATCCGTAAATTTCACCGCAGAGCACGTGAAGACGGAGAACGCAAATGTATCCGAAAACTTTGCAATGGTTAATAGTTGAAACAGTCTCTTAAAACTCTGCGTACTCCGCGCTATCTGTGGTGATAACCCACTAAATTTTTAGACCGTGCCACTTAATTAAGATTTTATTTCATTTCCTCCTCACCCTTATCTCTATCTCCTCCCAGTCCTCCTTCACGCCATGAAGCGCAGAAACCGCACCGGCGATTGCTCTTCCTATCGAATTTTGTACGAATTCATTTGCTTCCATCTCTTCCTTATCCACTAATATCTCTGTTTCTACTTCTACGCCCATTATTTTCCCACTCCCTCTTTTTTATTTTTCATTGTTGTTTTAGTTTAACCGTGTTGATTCTTATCCTTTATCTGTGTTAATCTGTGTAATCTGTGGTTAATAATTTTTCATTAAATCTTGTGGTTATCCGAATCCTTATCAAAAAACGGCTCTCTGTATTGCATCGCCAATTTCAATCTGCTCATTATATGCTTTTCATCCACGCTCTCTATGGGAACGAGATTATCATTCCTCAGTAAGCAGGGTTTTATTTTCCCGTCAGACGTTATTCTCAATCGCGAGCAATTCGCACAGAACTCGGTGTTCGCTATCGGATGAACGACCTCTACCTCTACACCATCTACAAAATATTTTCGCCTGTGTTGCAGCCTTCTGGTTTTTATCGCTGATGCTTTTGATTTCAGTTCGGATTCCACCTTTGTAAAGTCAACGGTGTAATTCGACATAGTGTGGGGTTCTGCCCCAAAGGAGGGAATCAATTCTATTAGCTGCAGGATTACCGATTTTCCTTCCCCCTCCATCCCTGCACCTCTTTTATTGCACTCACGCACAAAATCCATCATGGCAACCACCTCATCCTCGTTTATTCCGTTCAGCAGAACCATGTTCAGCTTTACCGGCGTAAGGCCTGCATCTATCGCACTGTAAATACCTTCAATCACGCTGTGAAGATTGTTTCTTGAACACGTGATAAAATCATATTTTTCCTCGTTAATCGAATCTAAGCTGACGTTCACCCTGTCCAGGCCCGCATCTGCGAGTGCCCGTGCATATTTGCTTAAAAATACACCATTTGTCGTTACGGAGATGTTATCCTCAATGTCTCGCATACCTTGAACTATGTCCGCAAGGTCAGCCCGCATTAACGGCTCGCCACCCGAAAATTTTATTCGCCTTATGTCAAAATAATCCGATGCAACCCGCGCTATCGCTATTATAAACTCAGCACTTATTTC
>JAUXHM010000004.1 GCA_030621535.1 Candidatus Methanophagales archaeon
GATATCCGCTTGCTCACGCGGATTTTCCCGCTCCCTCCACAATTCTCACAGGGCTTCTCCACTACTTCCCCTCTCCCCGCGCATCGGGGGCAAGTAGAGATAGAAATGAACTGGGCAAACCCCTGCCTTTGCACATTTTTTATCTGACCGGTTCCTCCGCATGCAGAACAGGTTTTTAATCCTCCTGCACTCGCACCCGTTCCCCGGCATGAAGGGCAGCTATCTTCCTTCGAAACGTTTAATTCCTTCTCCATCCCTTTCGCAGCTTCCTCAAGGTCTATCTCAAGGTCATATCGGATGTCGCTTCCTCTCTCGGCTCTAGCTCTGGGTCGGTATCCCTCCTCCGCTCTTGTGTATCCCACTCTTCCGAAGAGGTCCTCAAATATAGACCCGCCTCGGGTTCTCCCGAAACCAAAATTAGCACCGAAGAAGTCTCTGAATACATCACCAAATATGTCCTCTACATCGCCGTATCGCGTGAAATTGGACCAGTCAAACCCCCCCGGACCGAAGTCAACACCTGCATGCCCGAATTTATCGTAGTTTACACGCTTCTGAGGGTCTGACAACACTTCATAAGCCTCAGATACCTCTTTAAACTTCTCCTCTGCTTCTTTCGGGTTATCCTTATTAAGGTCAGGATGGTGTTTTTTCGCCAATCTCCGATAAGCACGCTTTACCTCTTCCTTCGATGCTCCTTTATCCACGCCCAGTGTCTCGTAGTAATCACGCTTTGCTGCCAATTCCGCTTCGCCCTCCGTTCAAGAATTAGTTTGTCCCTATTGTTTAAGATTTTTAAGATGCCTTCGGTTTCATCTCTTCACTGCTTCTTTCCATAGGAAATGGGTGGTGATTTTCTGTATTTTTGCATACCCTTTATATATAAGGTCGAACTTAACTTCATTTGTTCATTGAAAAAGTGAAGGGGTGAAGATGAAGATGGCGGCGAAGGTGCGCGTGGAAGTGATAAATGAAGAAGGGATGAAAACCTCTATGGAACGCGAGGGTGATTTTATGGACGAATCGTTTAAGCCCTCTTCAATAAGCAGTATGGTGAAATTTTTGGAAAATACCCTTCCCTCGCCATTCCTTTCTGACCCTTCTGAGGTTGACAGCGAAGACCTCACAATAAAGGAACGATTGGCGTATTTTTTGCGATATGACAAAAGGTCGCCAGGGGATTGGTTCACTTCTTCACAGATTAGAAAAATATACGAAGAAGCGTATGGTGAGCAGGTAGGCATCAGCACGTTATCAACGTATTTAGCGAATATGCATTCCGAGGGTATTTTGGTGAGGAGGGGGAGCAGGGCGGAGAGGAAATACCGATTAGCTAAGAATATGACGCCCTCGCGTTCTGAGTCTGGTTCTGGTTCCCGTTCCCGTTCGGGCGCGGATGCTACTGCGAATGTCAATTCCAATGACATGGAATTTATAGAATGTCTTCCACTCCACGAACTCATTCCAAGATAGTTAATAACGGACGATGGAGGTTTAGCGGGTTAGCAGTTTAGCGGTTTAGCGGCTTGGCTGCTTAGCGGTTTGGTCAAAGGGACTGAGCCGCTAACGAGCTAAACCTCTAAACTAAGGCACCAGAAAGCCTAAACAAGGGTTGGAACAGTCTTAAAACTCTGCGTACTCTGCGCTCTCCGCGGTGATAAATCACTATAAGGTCAATACTGGAGAAGAATTTCTTTTATCTGCTCTTTAAACTCCTCTAAAGAACCTTCATTCTTTATAACCTTGTCTGCTTTTTTCATTGCTTCTCCCATTCCCCACCCTAACTCTCTCTCTTCCCGCTTTTTGAATTCGTCAATGCTCGATAAGTCCAAATCATCGCCTCTACCGCGGGATTTTATTCGTTCATATCTAAAGCGAAGTGGGGCATCCACGCACACAAGCACGAAATGGGCACCAAATTCGTTTTTAAACGTTTCTACTTCGGCAATCCCCCTTATTCCATCTATAACAATGACTTTTTCGGTTTTACCCGCGCTTTTCTTCTGCACTTTTATAGCGGGAATGCACCGTTTAGCAATCGCATCCATCCCTTCGTGTGCCCTCAGCTCGTTTGCAACTCTGCCTGCATTTTCGTCACTCAACGGAAGCCCTCGCTTTCTTAACTCTTCTCTTATCACCTCCCCCATCGTTATGACAGGAATGCCGAGTTCCTTTGCCACCAGAGCTGCTTCCGTTTTTCCCGCTGCTGGCGCACCGACAAACGCAAACACAAACACTAATACCGATACCTCTCCCGTAGCCACTTCTCTGCTGCTCCCCTCGCAAGTCTTCGCTCGGTTGATGCGTAAAATATGTTCACAACACAGAGTAATTCCCCTTTTCCCACCTTACCATCAGCGAAGGGGTGAAAAATAACTTCATCAAGCGCTCGCCTCTCCTCAACTCCCTTTGCCTTTCCCACCGCTGCGAGCGAAGAAACCACACCAAGTGCGTGTCGCATTATGAAGCAAGGTAAGACTATCGCCTTTGGAGGCAGCTCTATTTCGCCGATCTTTATGTTCACAAGTTCATTTTTCCTCACTTCTTTATCCTCCTCTGCGATGACCATTTCCCATTCCCCATGCGGACCGACGGTAAACCCATAGGGGAACGCCTCTATTCCCCGCCGCTCTATTTCACCACCGATTTTATCTTTCCAGAAAACGCATCCTATTTTTGCCATGTTCTTTGGTTTGCCTTTTTACAATAAAAAGTTTAGCTAATCGCGAGATTGGACATCGCGGGTTTTGAAACTCTTCAATCGTTTATCCCAGTACGCATCCAGAATTTTTGATTCTTCAGTATCTTCAAATATGAGCTCGCTTTGCCCCGACCTGGTTATGGTCCCCACATAATTCCAGGAAACACTCTGCCATTCGTCTTCGGTCAGTTCCCTGCCGATTGCTTCTTCGACAATCGCACGTTTTAAAACGAGTTTTTTAGCCCCCCTTATTCTTATCTGCATTCCGAAGGCGGTGTAATCTGCGTGGTTGCCTCTACTACGGTTGTAGTCGCAAACGGCTTTTGCAATAGACCGATTCGCTGGCACTGCTTCAATAAAAACACTTACCATTGGTCGCTACCCCTCCTATAGTTCTAAACAAATCCCAAAACTAAATAATATAAATCACTTCCTCGCCTTCCTCCCTTGTTCGTATCCTCACTTCTTTCAGAGATGCGGCGTGGTAAGCAATTGCAGCGAGTTCTTTCAGCTCTTCGTGGCTGAATACATCTTTTTCTTTTATTTCACCACTGGGGACAAGCTCAACCCGGCCCTGTTGTATCACATACGGGCAGTGTGCAGCCCCTGCCTCTTCCAGTTCTTTTGCTATGCGTTTCACTTCCTCTGCACCGGCAAGATGTTTGAATACCGTTGTTTGCACTTCGAGTTCTATTTTCGCACGCACACAAGTACCCAGTGTCTTTTTCACTCGTTCCTCCACCCCGGGGACTTTTGTTAGTTTGGCATAGAGCTTTTTATCAGACAGCGGCGCCTTAATATCGAGGAATATTTTGTCAATTAGCTCCTTTCTTAGCATGGATTCGATAGCTTCAGGATAAAATCCGTTTGTCTGCACGCCAACGAACAGTGACCGTGTCTTTGCATATTCAGCAATCGCTTCTATTGCGCCGGGCTGCATGAACGGTTCACCACCGGAAATAACGACGGCATCTATGAAATCCTCATTTTTGTTTATGTCTTCTTCTATCTCCTGCATCTCAACGTAGTTATCGCCTTCCAGCAGGTCATGATTCTGGCAATAGAGACATCGAAACGGGCACCCCCTGAGAAATATCACCATCGAAGCTTTTCCTCGCCAGTCTATGGTAGAAAAGGGAACGATGCCGCCGAGGTTTATTCTTATTTGTGTCATTGATGCTCACGCTCAAATCCAAGAACCACAAGATTACACAGATTTCCACGAGAAAACAATAACGGGAATTAGATTTCCATTGGCTATTCTATTCCGCATTGCTTCTTTTTCTTGTGTTAATCTCGTGAAATCTCGTGGTTTTTTAGAAGTAATTACCCACTTGCTCTATGGCTCGTGCAGCGAGTTCAGCGCATTTATCGAGGTCTTTCAGGCTTAACAACTCCACAGGCGAGTGAATGTACCTTGTAGGCACACCGATTACACCCGTGGGTATGCCGCTTCTTGTAAGGTGGATTGATGTGGCATCCGTCGTGCCACCTTCCGATACGCTGAGCTGGTAGTCTATATTATGCTTAGTTGCCGTCTCTTTGAGCCATTTCAGCACCGAGGGCGGCGTTATTATGCCGCGACCCGAGGCATCGGAAACGGTAATCACAGGACCTTTATCCATCTCTACCGTCGTGTCTTTCTTTTCTATCCCCGGATGCCCCCCTGCTATATCGGTATCTATTGCGAGGGCAACGTCGGGATTGAGCCCGAATGCCGCCGTTCGTGCCCCTTTCAGCCCCACTTCCTCCTGCACCGTGCCTACTGCATAGACCTCGAAGTCAGTATTTGCGCGTTTAAGTGCTTCTACCATTATCGCAACGCCGGAACGATTGTCAAAGGCTTTACAGCTAACTCTTTCGTTTTTCAGGTCTACAAAATGCCTATCTACGGTAACAGGCGTTCCGATGGAAATCCCCATTTGTTCCACTTCTTCTTTGTCGCACGCACCCACGTCAATGAACATATCTTCTGACTTTATCGCCTTCTCACGCTCTTCCTTTTTCATTTTATGCGGTGGTTTTGAGCCTATAACACCATACACTTTCACCCCGTTCTCGGAATGCAGAATCACACGCTGGTTGAGCAGTGTCTGGTCAAACCACCCCCCTATAGTCAAGAATCTCAAGAAACCCTTGTCTTCTATGAGCTTCACCATAAGCCCTATTTCGTCAAGGTGCGCAGCAATCATAACAGATGGTTTTTTCCCTTTCCTCGTGGCTATTAGATTCCCCAACCCGTCGGTCCGTATTTCGTCCACGTATGGCTTAATCTCGGCCTCTACGATTTCTCTTATCTCGCCTTCGTAGCCTGAAACACCATGTGCCTCGGCTAATTTTTTCAATAATTCTCTCATTTCTCCCATTTTTATTCCCAAGCGTTTTTGATAAAAACTTTCAGTCCCGCCTCCCGGATTTGAACCGGGGACATCGCGGTGTCCGCGCACGCGGTTATGTGACCTTTGGGAGGTGGTCAAAAATTCACTCTACAGCCGCGCACTCTGCCAAACTGAGTTAAGGCGGGATTTTATTTCCTCCATTAAAAATTACCATATTAATAAACTTAAATATAAAAATAATTTTTGAAGATGAAGAAGTTAATTTAAAAAAATTCGAAATCCCAATACTACTCGTTTCGCATCCGAGATTTTTATACCTTTCTCTTCCTCTTTATCCCGTCTAACAGCCCATGAGCGTAATTTATACACCCAAAGGCAGTGAAGTAATCTCCTTTTTCAAGATAATACTTCGTGTCCCCGTAATACCCCTTTGCAAGCTCTATCACCTCTTCCTCATTGCTAGCCCGCGATAACGAGTCCAGCTCGACCATACTCTCTTCAAAAAGCGTTATATCCTTTTTTATCCTTTCTGTTTCACTCATTTGCGTGCTGTGTTACGATAGGGTTCGATATGGTTTTATAAGTTAAAGAACCCTAAAGCTATTGCATCTAAATTTTTATTGGGGCGGGGAAAAAACAATGAACAGACCCTTTGTATTTATAAACGCCGCAATGAGCGCGGATGGAAAAATATCTACGGTAGAAAGGAGACAGACGACAATAAGCGGTAAGGAAGATTTTGAGCGGGTTGATTCACTGAAGGAGGGAAGCGATGCAATCATGATTGGCATAGGCACTGTTTCCGCGGATAACCCTTCTTTAACTGTAAAATCCGAAAAGAGGAGGGAAGAAAGGCGAAAGGCGGGGAAAGATGCGAATCCGCTGCGAATAGTAGTGGACAGTAAGGCGAAAACACCTGTTGATGCAGAGATATTAAACAAAGGCGAAGGGAAACGGCTAATTGCGGTTTCCGAACGGGCAATTGTGGAAGATATGGAAGGATTAGGAAAGAAAGCGGAGGTTCTAATTTGTGGTAAGGAGGAAGTAGATTTAAAGAAACTCCTTTTTTTGGTGTGGCTGCGAGGCGTGAGTAGATTGATGGTAGAAGGCGGTGCAACGCTTAACTGGTCTTTAATTTCGCAGGGGCTCGTTGATGAGATATATACATACGTGGGCAACCTGATAATCGGCGGTGAAAACGCACCTACACTTGTGGATGGTGCAGGCTTTGCCGTAGAAGGAGAAATGATAAAGCTGGAGCTTTTAAGTGCGGAGCCAATGGACGAAGGTGTTTTGTTAAGGTGGCGCGTTCGCAATGCATAAAAAGCGTTTTCGTGTTCGTCAACCTGAAACCTGAGAACTGAGAACAGAAATAATAATTAATATAAGTAACTTAAATTGATAGTGCGAGTCAATGGAGAACGATAAAAGAGCGCGGGATATGAAGAAGAAGGAGAAAGAGAAAGCAGAATACAAGGAAGGGTTGATAAAGACGCTAACGCCTCTCCTGTTTGGCGCTCTCGCGGGTGTTATATCATTCTACGTGATAAAAAATCCTATATCCGAAGATGGTCTGCTTATCGCGATTCTGATGGTCATGGTGCAGAAATTTGTCTATCCGTTCTTACATACGAGCTTAGAAGGGGCAAAGGATTGGATTTATATCTCGTTTATAACCCTTTTCTGCTGGTTTATCTCGTTCTCACTGTTGCTGAACATTCACATTTAAAAAGCGCCTTTTATAACCACAGATTACACAACACTTTTTCTTTTTTACAAAAAGAAAACCTGTGCTAAAAGAAAAACAAATGTTTTTTTGTTTTTGCTTGCAAAAAGTTCTGTGTTAATCTTGTGAACTCTCGTGGTTTTTACAAGTACCGTTTTGAAAAATGTACGTGGCTGCGATAGCAAGGGCATCGGTAACATCGTCAGGTTTTGGCGTCTCCGCCAGGCGAAGCAGCTCCGTTATTTTACTCGCTACTTCGCACTTTGTCGCTCTGCCGTATCCAGTTATGACGTTTTTCACCTCAGAGGTATTGTATTCGTATGTAGGAAGTCCCGAGACAGAAGCGGCTAAGAGACATACCCCTCGTGCTTGACCAACGCTTAACGCTGTTTTCACGTTAATATTGAAAAATAGCATCTCGATTGCCATCACATCAGGCGTCATGTCTTTTATCACCGCGAGTAAGTCTTCATAGACCTTCCTCAATCTATCCTCGTTTGACTGCTCGGGTGTTGTCTTTATATAACCAAAATCAATTGGTTTTAATGTTCCGTGATTGAACTCAATGACGCCCCATCCTGTGCGAGCAGTTCCCGGGTCTATTCCAATCACACGCATATTATAATCACGTATGTATCTAATAAATAAGAAGAATAAAATTAATAAATAATTTAGAAGGGAAGAGAAAAGAAGAGAAAGGAGCGTAAAAACAAATGGAAAAAGGTGGAGGAGTTGTAGTTCCTGGGGATTTCCTGGGTACTTCAGAGGAATTTACGTTGGGAAAAGGCGTATACGGTGAAGAGGGGAATTTATACGCCTTGCAGATAGGTACAATTAACATAACCGATAAGAGAGCTATAGAAGTTCTGCCCGCGGTAGAGACACCGCCAGTGCTCAAAGAGGGGGATGTGGTTATAGGCAGAATAGAGGATTTAAGAGATAACGTTGCCCTTGTGAGTATAGCGTGCGTGGAAGGGAAGGAGAAACGGGAAATTGCTGCATCTACTCAAGCAGTTATCCGCATATCAAATGTGCGAAAAGGGTTTGTAAACGATTTGCAGCAGGAGTTCGGTTATCTTGACGTGGTAAAGGCAAAAGTGTTGGACGCAAAGGCATTACGGCTTAGCACAGAGGAACGTGATTTAGGCGTTCTTAAAGCGATGTGTACAAAATGCAAAGGTCGCCTGAAGAGGAAAGGAGATGTACTGATGTGCGAGAAATGCAAAAGGGTGGAACCGAGAAAAATGTCAGAAGATTATGGTAAGGGCGTGGTTTAGGGGATGTTAGAGGATGGATAAAGGAGAGGAAAATAAGCGCTTAAAGATACTTGAGAAGAAGAAAAAAGAGGTAAAGATAGAAATAGAAGGTGAAGACCACACGCTTTTAGCTCCGCTATCATCAAAACTGCTGGAGAATGAAAAGGTTGACATCGCAACCTATAGCATCAAGTATACACTGATGAGCAATCCTGTTTTGTACGTGAAGATGAGGGAGGGGGACCCGATAGAAGCGGTGAAGTCCGCTGCTGCTTCACTTGCATCAGAATTTGAGGAGTTCTCGTCGAAATATAAAGCGGCAATAGTCTAGCGGTAGGACACGGGCTTCCCAACATGAGCGGGGTGCCGTGCCGGGTGTTAGTTGTCTGGTGTGAGTAGCTCATAAGTTACACACTTCAAACCTCAACCCTCAAACCTGACACCTACAAGGATGGGAAATAGCCTGTAACCCGGGTTCGATCCCCGGTTGCCGCATCAAACTTTTTAAAAAAAAAGTTTGACCAAAAACGCTTCGCAGAAAAAGAAAAGCGTTTTCGGAAAAGAAAAAATTTTAAGAGTAACTAAATACGGAATAGAACAGGAATGAGGATATGAGATATGGATCGGATAAAGAAATATGAATTCAGGAAGGTTTTGGAAGAACTGAGGAAAAAGGCGGGTAGAGGGACAGAGCTCGTGTCAGTTTACATTCCGCCTGATAAACAAGTATCTGATGTTACTTCTCATCTACGTGATGAATACGGGCAAGCGATGAATATAAAAAGCAAATCTACCCGTACCAATGTTCAGAGTTCGCTGGATTCTATTTTATCCAAGCTGAAGTATGTGCAGGTAGGTGAAAACGGCGTGGTTATATTCTGTGGTGCCGTGGAGAAGGGAGGAAACAAGACAGACATAGAAACCCTCATCGTGGAACCACCGGAAAAACTACAGTCTTATATCTACCATTGTGATTCCTCTTTCTTCCTCGAACCGCTGGAAGAGATGGTGGAGGAGAAGGAAAAATACGGTTTAATCGTGCTTGATAGAAGAGAAGCGACGATAGGCACCTTAACAGGAAAGGTAGTGGAGGCAAGGAAACACTTGACTTCTGCGGTTCCGGGAAAGATAAGAAAAGGAGGGCAGTCAGCGCTGAGATTCCAGCGGTTGCGAGAGATAGCAATAGATGATTTTTATAAGCGAATAGGCGAGCATGCAACAAGAATATTACTTCAGGAGGATATACAAAGCATCTTGATAGGCGGGCCAAGTCCAACGAAGGACGATTTTATAAAAGGGTCTTACTTGCATTACGAACTACAGAACAAAATTCTTGGCGCTTTTGATGTAGCCTATACGGATGAATCAGGTCTTTATGAACTCATTGATAAGGCGGAAGACGCCCTCGCGGGATTGGATTTGATGAGCGAGAAGAAGCTCATGGAGCGGTTCATGAAGCTATTAGTAAATGATGAGTACATGGTAGCATACGGGGAGAAAGAAGTAAGGAGAAAATTGGAAAATGGTGCCGTGGGTACGCTTTTGTTTTCCGAAGAGCTTGATGCCGAGTTCATGCACGATTTAGTGGAAAAGGCAGAGGAGACCGGTGCAGATGTAGAAGTCATATCAACGGAATTTGAGGAAGGAGCGCAGCTGATGCGTGCGTTCGGTGGTGTCGCCGCTTTATTGCGGTACAGGGCAAATTAAAAAATAAAATATTGACACAGATGGATCGTAAAAATCCGTAATGTTAAACCTAAATAAGTCCGCGTAAATCAGTGTAAATCCGTGTCTTAAATAGATGGGAGTTACATTTTATATACAATGGCAAATGTAAAGTGCAAAGCGGAAATTGAAAAATGCAAAATAATATAATCTTGGTGGGCACGGGGCATATATTAGAAAAGAGCGTAAGAGAGGTGGAGGAGGTAATAGACAGAGAAGAGCCCGACGTGGTTGCCGTTGAGTTATGCGAAGGCAGATTCAGGGCATTGAAAGGGGATGTAGAGGATTTTTCGATAAAAGACGTGATAAGCGGTGGCAGCCCCTTTTTATTACTCACGCATTGGCTGCTTGCATACGTGCAGCGTAAAATGGGTGCAGAATTAGGCATTGAGCCCGGTGCAGATATGATGGCGGCGATAAAGAAAGCCGAGGAGAGAGGTTGCGAAATCGCATTGATTGATAGGCCTATTCAAGTAACGATGCAGCGGTTCTGGAGTGCGATGAAATTTACGGAAAAGATCAAGATGATTTTTTCGATTATTTTCGCGGTTGGCAGCATGAAGGGCATAAAAGATGCTGGAGAGGAAGGGATAGGAATAGGGATAGAGAAGGGGGAGGGGAAGAATTACATAGAGCTGGATAGAATAACGGATGACGATGTAGTTACACAGTTGATGGAAGAACTAAGGGAGTTTTCACCGGGTGCTGCGACAGCGCTGTTGGATGAACGAGATGCCTATATCGCAGGGAATTTGAGGGAACTTGAACTCCACGCTATTTCTAAAGAAGGAACCAGTGCGGATGTTGATGCCAAGGAAGAGGAAGAAGGGAGGAAAATAGTTGCGGTAGTTGGTGCGGGGCATGTTGCAGGAATAAAGAATCTCCTTGAGCATCCAGAGTCAATCCCACCAAGGGATGAGCTATGCTCGATTCCTAAGAAGAGAAGATTTGGTATAAAAAATCTGTTGAGTGTCGGATTGGGCGCAGCTCTATTGATTATCCTTTTAGCGGTCATTTTCTCCGGCATATCTTTTGATATTCTTCTTAAAGCGTTTTTTTTGTGGTTTATAATAAATGGTGTTTTGTCTGCGGCAGGCGTTGTCATCGCAAGAGGGCATCCACTTTCTGCACTTACCGCTTTTTCTGTGGCATGGCTTACTTCTTTGAATCCGCTTTTAGCCGCGGGTTGGTTTGCGGGCTTGGCAGAAGCTCATTTGCGAAAACCTAAAGTAGAAGATGCGAAGCGTATGCTGGATGTGGAATCGTTGCGGGAATTAATGAGAAACAAGCTGTTTAAAGTTATTCTTGTAGCGGCGTTGGCAAATGTAGGAAGCATTGTTGGAACGTTTATCGGGATTGGTGTTGTGGGGCATGAGTTGGGTATAAATATACAGGATATATGGATGGGTTTGAAAGCATTTTTTTGAAGGAGGTAAAAGTGACCGAAAAAGGCGAAAAAATAGTCATCTGGCCTGCGTATTTAACAGCGGGGAAGACAAAAGGCGAAGGTCGAATCGTGTCGAGAAGGAATGCGGTGAAATCACCAAAGGTTGAGGAAATAGAAAAGGTTGCAAGAATGCTCGACCTGGAACCCGTGGTGGAAAAAGGAAAAGCATATCCGAAAACGCACTGGCTTCAAAGTGGAAGAGTGCGGGTGAACAAAGCAGGAAGCAAAGGAGAGATTGTGAAGAAGATTGCAATTGCTATAAAAGAGATACGAGAGAAATCCAAGGGAAGGTAAAAATAAAATGTTTTCATCCCCAGAAGAGGTTTTCGAGAAGGAAAAGAGATACATAATGCAGACATACAAACGACCGCGAATAGTGCTACGAGAGGGAAAAGGAGCGACGGTAAAAGATTTTTTTGGTCGTGAGTATATAGATTGTGTCGGAGGCATTGCCGTAAACGCGGTTGGGTACTGCCATCCTGCAGTGGTGAATGCGATAAAAGAGCAAGCGGGGAAGCTCATGCACACCTCGAACTTATATTACACGGAACCGCAGGTGCAGCTTGCAGAGAAACTTTCGGGGATAACCGGTATGGACAAGGTCTTTTTCTGTAATTCTGGTACTGAGAGTATAGAAGCGGCATTGAAGCTGGCATGTAAAGCGACATTTGGGAAGCGTAAGTTCATAGCTGCGGAAGGTAGTTTTCACGGTAGAACACTCGGGTCGTTAAGCATAACGTTTGGAACCAAATTAAGAGGTGTATTTGAGCCTTTACTGCGGGACGGCGTGGAATTTGTGCCATACAACAATGCCGATGCAATCAGAGATGCAATAGACACCAACACTGCTGCAGTTATATTAGAACCCATCCAGGGAGAAACAGGAATAGTAGTTCCTTCTGCGGGATATTTGAACGAGGTACGGGAAATATGCAGTGAGAAAGGCGTTTTGCTGATTTTGGATGAAATACAAACGGGTTTTGGTCGTACCGGTAAATGGTTTTGCAAGGAACACGAGGGCATAGAGCCAGATATAATGACCGTGGCGAAAGCGCTGGGTGCGGGTTTTCCAATAGGTGCAATGCTCGCAAAAGAGGGAATAGAATTTGAAACCAGCGAGCACGGGTCGACCTTTGGCGGCAATCCACTGGCGTGTGCGGCGGCATTGGCATCTATAAAGGTGATAAAGGAGGAAGGGTTGGTAGAACAATCAAGCGAGCTGGGTGCGTATTTCATGGAAAAGGTTCATGACGAGGGGATAGGGCTATATTCAAATCCGGTAGTGAAGGAGATAAGAGGAAAAGGGCTGATGATCGGGGTAGAATTAACGAAGCCATGTGGCGAAGTAGTAGACAAAGCGATTGAACGTGGGATTTTAATAAATTGCACTTCTGATACCGTGATACGGTTGGTGCCACCGCTGGTTATAAGTAAAGAGCAGATAGACCGGGTGATTTCGGTTTTGTGCGAGATTATTAAATAGACCAGGAATAAGGTAGAATGGGAACAAACACCGAAAAACTTAAATATACCCAACATTAGAGGATTATAGTGAAAGGAAAATATAGATAGGGGGTTGTAAGTATGGAATACGAAATAATTGGTGATAATCTCCAGATGGTCGTTACGAAATTATCTTCTGGAGAGATGGTGTATGGAGAGGCGGGTGCAATGATTTATATGAGTGAGAACATGCAGATGAATGCAAAGACAAAAGGAGGTTTTCTAAAGGGGCTTAAGCGAAAATTTACGGGTGAAACGTTTTTTATGACCGAATTCACGCCGAATGGAGATGGATTCGTGTCTTTTGCTGGCAATGCACCGGGGAGAATAAAAGCAATTGAGCTCAAGGGCAACGAATTCCTTGCGCAGAAGGATGCTTTTTTGTGCGCTCAAGATGGCGTTGACCTCGACATAGCATTTACGAAGAAGTTAGGAGCGGGACTTTTTGGTGGAGAAGGATTTATATTGGAGAGATTGGGTGGAAATGGAACTGCGTTTATCCATGCTTGCGGTGATTTTGTAGAGATGGACCTCGCATCTGGAGAAGTTGTGAAGGTGGACACCGGCTCTGTAGTGGGATTCGACAGCGGCGTGGGATACGACATCACGATGGCAGGAAACGTGAAAAGCATGCTGTTCGGAGGGGAGGGCATCTTCTTGACTACCTTGCGGGGTCCGGGTCACGTGATTTTGCAATCCATGACGGTAGCGAATTTAGCGGCTGCGCTTAGACCGTTCATGCCATCGGGAACATCCGGAAGGAGCAGTTCGCCGCTCAGTGTTGGTGGATTGCTTGGGGATTGAAAACCGAAATATTTAAATACTCTTCTAAGAATGATTTACGAGGAGGTAAAAGAAATGGTAGAAAAATTGAAAAATTGGGCAATAGTTGTAGTAGGGCTACTTCTTATTGCAGTGATAGCAAGTGCGGGATGTGTCGGTGAAAAAGCACCAGAGGAAGGTGAGGCGGCGCAGGCAGGAGAAGTTACAACACCAACTACACAAACACCTACCGCTCCATCAATCGGCGAATCGTTAGGCGACCTTCTGGGTAAGGCAAAAGGCATAACTTCCGTCAAATATGACATGGTGATGGCACCCTCCGGCGAGCCATCAGTGACATCCACGGTATGGATGAAAAGGAATAATATGAGGATGGAAATAACCGCGGAAGGGCAGAAGATGATTACAATAATGAATGGGGACAAGCAAGAAATGTATATGTATTTCCCAGAACAGAACATGGCAATGAAAATGGATTTCAGCGAAGCTCCAGAATCAGCCGTAGAAGAAGCTGTGTCTATCGAGCAATATAACCCAACGGTTATCGGCACCGAAACAGTAGATGGAATGCTTTGCACCGTTGTCGAATATGTTGTCCCTGAGGGAAGTGCGAAGATGTGGCTATGGCAAAAGCATGGGTTCCCTGTTCGAATGGAGATGACGGCATCTGATGGTACATCGAGGATAGACTGGAAGAATATCGAATTCGGAGACATTTCAGACGACAAGTTTAAACTGCCTGCTGGTGTGGAGATAATGGAGATGCCAAGTGGTGTGCCCAGCATGCCCGGTGGTATGCAGTAAGGAGAAATAAAAAAGAGGTAAAAAAATGGATATAAATGCAATTGTGGACCGAGCAAAGAATGTGGTGCTGAAACCCAAAGAGACGTTAGAAGCAGCAAAAGCTGAACAGCCGAGCATGCAAGACCTGATTATGTATGTAGCAATCGTTGCGATACCCACGCTGATAGGTATCATAATAGGATATGGTGTCGTCGGAGTTGGAGCTCTTTGGGCTCACTTTAGAGTACCGATGCACTGGGCAGTAACATGGGGTATCATGCAGTATGTGCTCTCGATAATTGGCGTCATCGTCTTTGGATACGTTGTGAATATGCTGGCACCGAGTTTTTCATCTAAGCAAGACCAGATACAGGCGACAAAGCTCGTTGCATACGCATCTACACCAGGACTCCTTGCCGGGATTTTCAATATAATACCGTCAATTTCGTTCCTGGTCCTTCTGGCAGGTCTTTATGGCTTGTACATCCTGTATTTAGGCATACCCGTGTTTATGGAGACGCCTGAAGACAAAAGAATTATATACCTGATCGTAGCGATTGCCGTGTATATCATCATTATGGTGGTGGTTGGTGCGATCACGAGTGCGGTGATGTGGGGGATAATCGGCGGCCCTTTTTCAGGGTTTCATCCATAAAATAAATAGAGTAGGAGGATTAAGATTTCCTCCTTCATTTTTTTATTTCCCGTAATACACTTTTCTCACAGGCCACGATATTTCAATCTCTTCTTCATCGTATCGCTTCTTCAACGCTTTTATAAATTCATGTATAACAATATATTTAGCCGCAGGTTCCACCACACGCAAAATAATCGAGAAATTGATGTTCGAGTCGCCAAACGTATGATACCTGATGAAAGGTTCAAAGGTTTTAACCGCTCCCGGAGCGGTTTCCAGTATCTGCTTCGCTACGTCAATCGTGACTTTCTCCACTTTTTCCAAATCCGACCCGTAAGCAACGCCACATTGAATTACCGCGGACATCTCAAGCACCGGTAACGAATAATTTGTGATTGCACTTTCCGCGAGTTTCGAATTTGGAACGATGACAAGCGTATTTGGCAGGGTTCGCACCCTCGTGGACCGCCAGCCTATATCTTCGACAAAACCTGAAATACTTCCCTCTATCTCTATATAATCTCCAAAATTTATTGGCCGGTCAGAGATAATATGTAATCCCGCGAAGAGGTTTGAAAGCGTGTTTTGTAGAGCCAGCCCAACTGCTAAACCACCCAACCCAAAAGCCGCAAGTAAAGGGCTTATTTCTATCTCAAAATGGTCTAGAATCATTAAAAAAGCCATTAGATAAATAACAATCGCAACTACGTTGCCCATCAATTTCGGCATCTTCTCATATTTCTTCTGCACCCTCAACCAGTGACTTACCAGCACGCCCAAAACTCGCGATACAATCAGAGACAGCAGCAATATACTACCGACGAAAAATATCCCATCTATCTCCGCGGAATACTTTTCGAGGTAAGATAGAGATCTCAATGCGAAATACAAACCAGCAAACATGATGAAAATGCACACCGGTTTTGTAACTATTTTCAATATGGTGTCATCAATATCGGTCTTTGTTCGATCAGCAAGCCCTCTCACGTATTTCACCAGGATAAAATGAACTATCCTGGCAAGAAGAAGGAAGCTTATCAAAAGTAAGAAGAAGTGAAAATATTCATGCTGAATCAAACTTTGCACTGTCGCTGTCTCTATTACCGCCATGCTTTTATGTTTGTTTGTATCTATGTGTAATAGATATAAATGTATTTGCTCAATATCTTGTGGGTTAAATTCTAAGCACGAAACTCTAAATCCTAAACACCTATGTTAAGTTCGTCCTCACTATTTTCTTATTCCTTTGTCCTATTTAAAGTTTTCCATTTTTCATTTTTTACTCATGCTCCCTCTGCTTCAGGACATACACCTATCCGCGGTCCAATGGCCGCACTATGGCTGACTTCGTCCTTGGTTAGATATGCGCTTTAATCAAACTCTCGCGGTCATCAAGCAATGCCGCATGTTTTTTGTCATCAGGTTCAAAGTTTGAGAGAGATTTAAGCTCAGAAAGGGTATTCCAATAATTTTTTATTAGTGATAGGTAATTTTGTGATGCAATGGAATAATCAAAAGTAAGATACGGAACAGGATTGTTTACGCCTTCAATGAACTGATTTAACCAGTTTATATAACGTTCATCATCGGTTAAGCCCCACATCTCAACACTCTTAGCATCTTTCCACTCTTCTATAAATGATGGAGTTGTTCCACGCTCTACCATTACTATTGCAATTGCACCACTTTCCATGAGTCTATTAAATCCATTATTGGCATAATTCTTGACAATTGATACCAAATCAGGATTATTCAAAATAAATGCACGGTTAATCAAAAGTTTATCAAAAAAGATTGCTTGCATCTTTATTGCCTCCCTTACCTCACCTTCTTCAGGATAATACTGATTATCCAAGACCATTGTTTGGGTCATTGAAGGCGTAGGTTGAATTTTATCCCAAGTCATGGCTGCCCACACCACCCCCTAAAACCCATTGAAATCAAGAAGGCACTTGTCCATAAGTTGATGGGACACCATCCCTTAAGATGCTGAAACGCTTTTTCTAAAAATGTTTTACTACTACTCCACATTATCTACTTCGCTACCCAACTAACCAAGTACCCCAGTGGATTATGACTATCACGTCGGAAGTCGCATCTTCTTATCCTCTGTCCCGCCATCTTCGCTTCTACCTCTCTCATCTTAATGATAACTGAAGAACTATACAAAATCTTTTTGATTTTTTTTTCTTTTTAACTTATAGGTAAGGTTGCGAAGGGTTCCGCAGTGCAGACTGAATCATACGTCAGTGAATAGTATGTCCACGTATTCAACGTCATCATCCCATAATTCAGAAATCGCTTTTGAAGAGTACCAACCTTTCCTCTTCTCAACTCTGCCAGCCATATAATGGATTTCAATTTTGTGGCCAAACAGTAGGAATCCTTCATTTGGTATGTGATTTTTACATGATACTTTATCCAATTGAAACTCGTTTACTTCTTCCATCTGGGAGGGCGTTAACCAGTTACTTTGATATTTCTCCATAATTTCCTCAACGTTACATCTATCGTTGTCACAGGATTGACAATA
>JAUXHM010000076.1 GCA_030621535.1 Candidatus Methanophagales archaeon
ATCAGGTGCCAGGAAAAAGGTTTTCACCTTTGATTCCCCCTTGTGGAAATGTGTTGGATTTGTCGAGGTAGAAGGTATCAGCGGCAGAGAGCACGATAGGTATATCTACGATGAAGAAATATTCCTTTAATAGATTACCTAAGTAAGTTTAATGCGAGAATAAAAAGAAAAAAACCGTGTAAATCCGTGTCTCAAATAGAACTTAGAGGGTTATACTGTATATACAACGAGAAAAATGTTAAAAGGATATATAACTGAAATATTCGACTCGTTTCAGGGCGAAGGGCCCTATGCAGGCAGGAGACAGATATTCATTCGATTTGCAGGTTGTCCCCTCCATTGCTTTTATTGTGACACTTCCTATGCGAAGGACCCCCGCCCAAAATTTTGCGATTTTTTCGGTGGCTCTTCCGTGATACATTCCGAAAAGATAAGTAATCCGATGTCTACGAAGGCAGCCGTAGATTGTATAACGGAACTGCGCACTTATACTCCTGACCTCCACAGCATTTGCTACACAGGTGGCGAACCCCTCTCTTCCGCAGCGTTCGTAAAAGAGATAGCGGCTGAGGCAAAGAGCATGCAGTTAAAGAATTTTTTAGAAACAAGCGGGAATTCCGCAAAACGTTTCGCTTCCGTAGTCGATTATTTTGATTTCGCTTCGATTGACATAAAGATGAGAAACCATTTAGCGGTGGAAGAGCGAGATTACGATAACCTGTACGGTAACGAACTCGAATGCATACGAATTGCCGTTGACCTGGGAATAGAAACGATAGTGAAGGTAGTAGTGGTGAAGAATACGCCAGTAGGAGAAATAGAGCAGATATGTAAAGACCTCGCGGGTCTCGACATAAAGTTCGTGTTGCAGCCCGTTACTGCTCTTTCCTCGATGCAAAATGCCGATGCCGATATAGTAGCACCCGACGTAAAGGAACTTTTTGAACTTTCTGCGACCGCGGGGCGTTATTTAAAACATGTTATGGTAATTCCGCAGGTGCATAAAGTCCTGGGTATACGTTGAAATCACAAATAGCCAGAGGCGGCACAGTCTAAAAATCAAGTGATTTATCACCGCGGAGAGCGCAGAGTACGCAGAGTTTTAAGACGGTTCCAATCATTGTTTGGGCTTTCTGGTGCCTTTGCGGTCTCCGTGTGCTCTGCGGTGAATTCAGGGGATATAGCAGTTTCACAAGAAAATTCGACAGTGCCGCCAGAGGCGCTCTTTTGGAGGTGGAGACACTAATGACAATCCCCCACAACCTTGGATATGCGAACGCTCAAGACTTGGAACAAATTCAAAATTACAAAAAATCATTGAAATAAGCAAGATGATGAACGCCTTAATAAACCGCTTAAAACACCCCTAGTCCCTATTGGCTAGTCCCTAAACCCTACTTGGATTTTTCCAAAGACGGATGAGGGCTAATTATAGCACCTGCGCCTATCAAATGCCATCTCGCACCTATCTTCCTTGCGATAGCCACACGAGCGCCCTCTTCGGCGCATATCGGGCGGCGCAAGTTCACATCAATGGTTCGCTTCGTTACTCGTACCACCTCACCCATTGTAGTTGCAGTTCCAATGTTCAGCATTATCCCCTCGCTTACTTTTATCGCCGGTATCTCCACCTCTTTTGCCACGCCAACAACGCGCTCCAACAGGTGAAATTTTATACTTAGTTTGTTCCAGGTAGGCGGTAAAGTGCCCGGCACGCCTACATACTGCCCCACTAAGGAATCTTCTATTGTCATGCTCGGGTCCAACTTTGTGCCCACGCCTATTAGTCCCCCGGGAGTAACCTCCTTTAGTTGCTCTCCCCCAGCCATTATTGTCGTTACCTCCGTTTCTATTGGCAGCCATTTCTCTTTGCCTCCCGTTGTCACCGTACGACCGGGTCTTATCTCTATCTTATTACCCTGCTTTAGCTTTCCCTGAAGCAACGAGCCGCCGATTACTCCCCCCTTCATCTTTTCTATCGGCGTTCCCGGTCGGTTCACATCAAAAGAACGTGCGATATGCATAATGGGAGGTTTAGTCGCGGCGCGTGTCGGCGTGGGTATTGTCCGCTCTAAACTCTGTATTAACACATCCAGATTACCGGATTGCTGCGCGGAGATAGGTATAATCGGTGATTGTTCTGCAATCGTCCCTTTAACGAACTCCTTTATTTGCAAATAATGTTCTACTGCCTCCTCCCTTGAGATGAGGTCTATTTTGTTTTGTGCGATTACCGTTTTCGTTACGCCAATTAAGTTCAGAGCCATCAAATGCTCCTTTGTCTGTGGCTGTGGACACGGTTCAGACGCCGCGATAAGAAGAACGGCACCATCCATTATCGCAGCACCGCTCAGCATCGTCGCCATCAACGCTTCATGCCCCGGTGAATCAACAAATGATACGGTCCGCAGCTCTTTGGTCTTTGACCCGCAATGCTTGCAGGCTTCTTCTACGGTGTAACAATCCGGCTCCTTGCACACGGGACATCTTCTGAATGTGGCGTCTGCATATCCAAGCCTTATAGAGATGCCCCTCTTTATCTCCTCGCTATGTCTGTCTGTCCACTCGCCGGACAGGGCATTCACTAAGGTCGTCTTCCCATGGTCTACATGACCCACCATTCCTATGTTCACCGCAGGTTTTTTCGTTTCGCTTGCCCCCTTTTTAGGTTTTAGGTTTGAGGTGTTAGGTGTGAGAGCTTGGGTTTAAGGGTATTCACTCGCTTACACCTGACAACCCGCTTCGTTTGACTTCCTATTTGTTTTTGTGTGATAAAACTAAATTTATTTTTCTTTGGTAAAGCTTTCTTTTTAAAAGAAAGGTTTGTGGAGAAGGAAATGGAATTTGAGTTAAAAGAAGAGGAAGAGGAGTTTCAGCGCATAGCCCGGCAGTTTGCCGTGGACGAGGTGTTACCAAGGGCAGCAGAAATAGACAGAAAAGGGAAGATACCCCGGGACATATCGCAGAGGATGGCGGAGCTAAAGCTTTTTGGAATACCCTTCCCGAAGAAATACGGCGGTGCGGATGCAACTATGATGAGTTATGTGCTTGTGTCGGAGGAGCTTTCAAGCGCAAGCGCAAGCATAGGATTCTTAAGTGCTGCGGGTCTTATCAGCTCATTTCCCATCTACTACGCAGGTTCAGAGAAGCAGAAGGAGAAATACCTCCGACCTCTGTGCTCGGGTGAGAAATCCGGTGCTTTTGCTTTAACCGAACCTTCTGCCGGGTCGGACCCCGTTTCTATCGAAACAACCGCGGTTAAGCAAGGTGGTGAATACGTACTGAATGGAAGAAAGGCGCTAATCACGAATGCCGCCGTGGCAGACATCTACGTGGTTTTAGCATACACGGACAAGAGCAAAAAGAAGGAGGGGATGAGTGCTTTTATCGTTGAAAAAGGTACAGAAGGGTTCTCGTTCGCTAACTTCGAAGATATAATGGGCATGCGAGGTTGTGTTGTTGGCGGACTGGAGTTCAAAGATTGTAGGATTCCCGAAGAGAACAGGCTGGGCGGCGAGGGAGAGGGATTCAAGATAGCAATGGCTACGCTGGACAGGGATAGAATAGGGATAAGCAGCATAGGCGTCGGTATCACCCAGGCTTGCTTAGACGCCTCAAAGAAGTATGCAAACGAGCGAATACAGTTCTCTCAGCCTATCGTCAATTTCCCGCCGGTGCAATTTATGCTCGCTGATATGGCAGTGGAGTTAGAAACAGCGAGATTGCTTACCTACAAAGCGGCTTATCTTGCGGATAAAGGTAAGGGCGAGCGAATCACGAAAGAAGCATCAATGGCGAAACTTTACGCCTCTGAAGTTGCGCTTAGGGCTGCTACGAACGCAGTGCAAATACATGGTGGGTACGGCTGCACGAAGAGATGTCCTGCGGAAAGGTATTTCCGAGATGCAAAAATACTTAGCATTGTCGTTGGAACGTCAGAGATACAGCGAATGATAATAGCAAGGGAGCTGAGGCGTGAAACTCGATGAATGCCCGAGACGGAGAAATAAGGAAAAGCGAAGTGGTTAATTTGCGCGGGGGTTGCTGAGCCGGGAAAAGGCGCAGGGCTTAGGACCCTGTCTCGCAGGAGTCCGCGTGTTCAAATCACGCCCCCCGCATAATTCTACCGGTTGTTGGAGATTATAGTCATTCCGAAAATTATTAACCACAAGATTACACAGATTAACACAGAAAATAGAGAACAGAAGGCAGAGAATAGAAAACAAAAAACAAAATTCTGACTTCTGACCTGCATCATGCATCCTGTATCTTTGAATAGTTCACTAAATAAGAATTGATAAATTTATTTAGTTAAGTAAATAAAAAAGAGAAATATGGACAAAAGAGAATTGCTGGAGATTTTGCACGACTGGAATTTTTGGAAAAAAGAATTAGATACCGGCAAAGAAAGGAGAGCATACATTGAGCAATGTTTGAGGTTTCTCGAAACAAATGTTATTGCTGCTATTATTGGCGTCAGGAGAGCAGGTAAATCGTACCTTATGAGACAGGTAATAAAAAAATTGATTGAAAAAGGAGTGAAAAGGGAAAACATATTGATGGTGAATTTTGAAGACGGAAGATTTGCAGAGTTTTATCCAAAATTGCTTGATGAGATTTATGAAACTTATCTTGAATTTTTAAACCCAGAACCAGAAGAAAAACCATTTATTTTCCTTGATGAGATTCATCTGGTGCCAAAATGGGAAAGGTGGGTGAGAACCCAGCAAGAACTGGGAAAAGCAAAGATAGTTATTTCCGGCTCTTCATCTAAACTCCTTGCGGGAGAGCTGGCAACCGTGTTAACAGGAAGGCATCTTGATATTTTTGTCTTCCCCCTCAGCTTTGAGGAGTTTCTTTATTTTAAATTTAAAGGGCTGGAGATAAAAGATGAGCTTGACCTGGTATCAAAAAAGATAGAAATAAGGAGGGCTTTTAATGAATATTTTGAATTTGGCGGCTTCCCGGAAGTTGTTTTAAGTAACGAGAAGAAACAACTTTTACTAACCTATTTTGATGATATCCTTACGAAAGACATAGAGAAGAGATACAGGTTAAAGAAAGGCGAAAAATTAAGGGCTTTGGCACGATTTTATCTGACAAATATCTCATCCCCCATCACTTTTAATTCATTAAAAAAGTCGCTGGATACAACAACAAATACAATAGAAAAATACTCTTCATATCTGGAAGAAGCGGGCATGATTTTCTTTGTCAAACGCTTCTCTTTTAAAGTCAAGGAGCAGGAAAAGGCTGCGAGAAAAATTTACGCAATAGACGTTGGTTTGGCTAATGCCATTGGATTCAAGTTTAGTTCAAATCTTGGCAGAATTGCGGAAAACCTCGTGGCTATTGAGTTAATGAAGAAGAACAAATTGAACCCAAACATGGAACTCTACCACTGGAGAGATGCTACGGGAAAGGAAGTGGATTTTATTGTCAAGGAAGGATTGAAAGTAAAACAGTTAATACAAGTTTGTTGGGATGTTGGAGATCTGGGTACTAAAAAAAGAGAATTAAAGGGCTTGCTGAAAGCGATGGAGGAGTTCAAGTTAAAGCAGGGGCTTATAGTAACAGGAGATTATGAAGGAGAAGAGAGGAAGGACGACAAGACGATCAAGTTCATTTCCCTATATAGGTGGCTATTGCGTCAAATAAAGAAACCACAAGATTACACAGATTAACACAGACAGGATGAAACGAGCAAGGCCGTTAAAAATATGCCAGCCAGCCCAAG
>JAUXHM010000154.1 GCA_030621535.1 Candidatus Methanophagales archaeon
TTGTTTCGCTTGCACTCCGAACAAAATTTTCAGCAAACCCGGTATAAGAAGCAGCATGTAGATGAGCAAAAGAAGCAAGGCAGTTCTTTGATATTATGCCGTCCATTCCATCTTTTATACCTTCTCCTCTCAGCATTTTATAAGCAAAAACAACATTTGCCGGGTCTTCAAGTATTATCTCAGAATGATGGAACTCATGCCCTTTAAACCTGCTGCCCTTTTTACCTAATATGCAATCCCGCCTCAATTCTCCCTGCACATAGTTCACGACTCGCTTCTCTTCAAATCTCACCGACCCTTTTATTACACCGCACATCTCAAAACTGCCGCCCTCATCCTTGTGCGACTCTAACCTGCGACCACGCAAACCCTGCAAGGGCTTGTATTCGAGTTGTTTCATTAAATACATCAATCCACCGCATTCGGCATATATAACCCCGTATCCATCGTAAAAGTCTTTGATTTCCTTCCGCATTGAGAGATTCGCTGAAAGTTCAGCCGCATAAATCTCGGGAAAACCACCGCCGATATAAACCGCATCTACCGCTTCCGGAAGATTCTTATCCCTTATCAGGCTGAAATACACGAGTTCTGCACCTTTTAAAGAAAGCAAATCCAGTGTGTCTTGATAGTAAAAATTGAACGCCTCGTCAAAAGCGACAGCAATCCTGACGCGTTTTTCAACCTTTTCAGTAAAAATCCTTGCTTTCGGCTCATTAATAGCGGGGGCGGCATTTGCCACCGTTAAAAGCATTTTTATGTCTATTCCTTCCTCTACCGACTTCGTTATCCCGTCTAAAACGCCGTTGTATTCATTCCACCCTTTTCTACATTCCGTGGCAGTAATCAAGCCAAGATGACGCATAGAAATTTTCAGTCCGCTTTTACGCGGAACCTTACCAATAACTTTTAGACCCGTGTACTTCTCCACTGCGAGTTCCGCCTTCTCTCCATGCCGTTCACTCCCAATATTGTTTAATATAACGCCCGAAAGCTGCACTTCGGGGTCAAATGTTTTGTAGCCGTTAACAATCGCAGCGACGCTTCTCGTGATGCTGCCTGCATCAATCACAAGTATAACCGGGCAGTGTAGAATCTTTGCTATCTGCGCAGTGCTTCCCACGTCATCGTAATAATTCAGACCTTCGTAGAGCCCTCTCACGCCTTCTATTATGGCAATATCCGCGCCTTCGCAGCCTCTTATAAATATCTCCTTTATTACATCCGGCGACATCAAAAAACCATCCAGATTCCTTGACGGTCTGCCAGAAACCAACGTATGAAATCCCGGGTCTATATAATCAAGTCCCACCTTGAACCCCTGAACTTCGAGCCCTCGTGCTCGTAAAGCGCCCAGCAGTCCAGTACAGATGGTGGTCTTACCTGCGGAGCTTCTGTCTCCTGCAATTAGTATCCTCGGTATTGGTATATAGTCCATAATTACACTTTTTCTTTTTTTAAAAAAAAGAAAACCTGTGCTAAAAGAAAAAAAAATAGTTATATAAGGTTTACTTAACATAATACGATGAAAAAAGAAAGAACCTTTTTGATGATAAAGCCTGAGAGCGTGGAGCGAGGCAATATTGGAGAAATATTAGGGCGATTTGAGAGGAACGGATTCAGGATAGTAGCGTTGAAACTCTCAAAACTGAGCAGAGAACGGGCAGAAAAGCAATACGAGGAGCATCGCGGGAAGGACTTTTTCGATGACCTGGTTTCCTACATGTCCTCCGCTCCAACGGTGTCAATAGTGATGCAAGGGGAGAACGTAATCGCAGCGGCAAGGGAAATGGCAGGGATTACGGACCCAAAACGTGCAAAACCGGGAACTATAAGGGCTGATTATGGTATAGACGTTCAGCGAAACGCAATACACGCATCGGATTCCGAAAAATCGGCAAAACGAGAAATATCCATCCATTTCGGGCAATTGGAATAATTAAGGTCATCCCGAAAATTGTTAACCACAAGATTACACAGATTTTCACGAGATAGCAATAATAACAATCTGGCACAGTCGAATTTTTCAGTGAAATTGATATATCCTTAAATTTCACCGCAGAGCACACGGAGAACGCAGAGGCACCAGAAAAATCTAAGCAACGATTGAAACAGTCCTAAAACTCTGCGTACTCGGCGCTCTCCGCGGTGAAAAATCACTATATTTTTAGACAGTGCCCCTCTGTTTCTTGTGTTAATCTCGTGAAATCTTGTGGTTCATTATTTGCAATTTGTTATCGGAATGACTATAAATCACGGGATTAAATTTAAGCATGTGTCAAGTTTTAGATTTCAGGACTTTCAAGTGGATTAGAGGCGTGGCTTGTTTTTTAGCGAATATCTAAACCGCTAAACCGCCAATTTGCTCCCTCTTCCTCACTTCTGCATACTTCGCTATCTCTGCGATCAACGGATGTTCCCAGGAGCAGTCGTCATAAAGGAAAACGAATTTTGCTTTTCCTTTGTTTAGTTTCAGCAATTTCAATACATTTTGCAGTGCTACGGTCTTAGCTTCACTATCTACTTCCGCAGGTATTTCTGACTGTCCCACCGGGTAACTTTCCTTCAATTCGACTGGACAAGGTCCAAACGGGGGTTTAACAAAAAATACGTGGTCATAGTCGTAATTTTCGTTTTCCAGCTCTCCTTCTTTTGACTTTGACGTTGACTTTTTGGTTTCTGTCGCCGTTATCAGCACGTTCCCGGATAACTTGAACCTGTTCAGCCTGTACGAGTATCTCAATACCTCGGGTCTGTGCGCAGAAGTCGCACCGAGATAAAAGAACGGGCGTTTTGTAACAGGGTCATATTTCTCAATCAATTCTGCATACGCCGTTATATGCTTCAAGGCGTTCAGCAAAGCGGGATA
>JAUXHM010000147.1 GCA_030621535.1 Candidatus Methanophagales archaeon
AAGGAGTTTATAGAGGAACTGGTAAGAATAGCAGGTAAACCCGTGCTGATAGAGCGCTGGGACCAGCGGTTTTTCTATTTCGTGCTTAAGTTCGAGTTCAATTTCGTGGATGCGCTGGGTAAGGCGTCGGCTCTGTCTACCGTGCAGATAGACGTGGAGAATGCGGAACGATATGGCATAAAATACGTGGATGCGAACGGAGAGGAGAAAAGCCCTATTATTCTTCACTGCTCGCCAAGCGGGGCGATAGAACGATGCATGTATGCGTTATTGGAGCGTGCATATTTAGAAAAGGAACGAGGAGTTCTGCCGATGCTCCCTCTGTGGCTCTCACCTACGCAGTTGAGAATAATTCCCGTAGCGGAACGGCATTTGGAATACATCGAGGGGATTCTACCGGTGCTGAACGGGATAAGGGCGGATGTTGACGACCGTGAGGAAACGGTGTCGAAAAAGATACGGGATGCGGGTCGTGACTGGATTCCTTATGTTGCCGTGGTGGGTGATAAAGAAGTGGAGAAGAACACGTTGAGTGTTACGATACGAGAAGAGTCGAGTCCTATGAAAGGGAAGCAAAAGACAGAGGAAATGGATGTTTACGCATTGAAAAACAGGATTGAACAAGTTATAAAGAGTAAACCATTCCGCGAATTGGCTCTCTCTTATAAGTTGTCAAAACGGGCGAAGTTTGTGGGTGGGTGAAGTTATTTCTTTTCTCAAATAATAACAATATCTTAAAAAGAAATGTCCAAAATAAAAGACCTGCCATTGGAAGAGAGACCGCGAGAGAAATTATTGGAATATGGCGCAGATAAACTCTCGGATGCGGAACTCCTGGCGATTATACTTGGAACGGGAGTCAAGGGCAAATCAGCATTGGATTTAGCGGATGAGATACTAAATAAATTTGGGGGGTTCAAAGGGATGTCGGGCAGGGACTTTGAAGATTTTAAGAAAATTGATGGGCTGAGCGATGCGAAACTGGCATCTATTTCCGCCATGCTCGAAATATCGAGCAGAATTGTAAGGCAGGTATTAAAGGATTATCATATCATCTGAAAATGGCGAAAAAAACATCTACACCCTACGATGCGCCCGAACTGAAATATACCGAGTGGTGGGCATCAGGGGAATTAATGGAATGGATTGACGTTGTATGCAAGGATAATGGTCTCAGGTATTATGCGCATATTGAAAGAGCGGTCGAAAGAAAAAGACCCGATATTCTGATATTTCAGGAGCCGAAGAAGCCCGTGTGCGTAATAGAGATAAAACCCCCTTCATGGGACCCACTCACAATAAATCTGGTTAAAGAGACTTTCTTTAAGGCGGATAGAATAAAAACGCCTTATTTTGCTACCTGGAATGTCAATAAATTGGTTCTTTTCAACACCCAGGAATTCGATAAAACGAGGTCACTACACGATGGAATAATTCAGATTTATGACGTGACAGAGGTATCCGAGTTAAAGGAAATCGAGGAAACGGAACATAAGATAAAGATAAGAGGTTTTCTGGAAGAATTTCTGGAAGAGTTAGAGCTCCTCTACGAGGGAAAGAAAGTTGCTCCAAAGATGCCGATTGACGAATATTTCATGTCTTATCTGCGTTTGACGGTAGAGGCGTTGACGAACTCCTATCGAAGGACGATATCGAGAGAAGTGGAGAAGGATAAGGGTTTTAAGAAGAAAATAAACGAGTGGTTTAATGAACAGGTATGGCCTTTTAGCGGCTCTAAAGAGGACTACACAAAGATATCACGGCAGGCTGCTTATCTTCTGATTAACAAGGTCTTGTTCTACACGGCATTGCAGGAGAAGTTCGATTTAGACCCGCTGGAGATGCCGGAAAAACTGAGGAAAGGTGATGTTTTGGAACAGATACTAAAAGCGTACTTTACACAAATCTTGAAGGTGGATTACGAGACGATATTCACGACAGAATTTATAGATGAGATAGCATTCCCGGAGGATGAAAAGGCAGTTGAATCAATACGCGATTTGATTAACGAGATTAGCAGGCACCGGATTTCAACAATAAGTTACGAGTTCATGGGGAATTTGTTTGAGAACTTGATTCCCGAGAAGGATAGACATCTCCTTGGGCAGTATTTCACGAATTCTGACGTCGTTGACCTAATTCTGAAATTTTGTTTGACGTCTGAGCACGATTTTGTTCTTGACCCGGGATGTGGAGCAGGAACTTTTCTCGTGAGAGCGTATGGACATAAAAAGCTTATGAACCCGAGATTGAAGCACGAAGAGATTCTCTCGACAATATGGGGGATTGATATTTCTAAATTCGCCTCGCATTTATCAACGATAAATTTGGCGATTAAGGATTTAAGCGTAGGGGATAATTATCCGCGGGTAGCTCATTCTGACTTCTTTGAGGTTAATCCGCCAAGTGTTAGCCAGACGGGTATTCATTTCGGTATTCCGAAACCCGCAAAAGCAAAAATCAAGAGTTTGGGTGTAGAAGAAAAGGAGATAGAATATCCCGAAGGATTTGACTGTGTGGTTGGGAATCCGCCGTACACGAGACAAGAGGAGATAGAGCGGTTAGCGAAACGGGGCTATAAGGGGGATTTGATTGAGCTGGCTTTGTCTGTCAATGGCAATAAACTTGCGCAGCTCAGCAAAAGAGCAGGCATTCACGCTTATTTCTTCGTTCACGGCTATAAATTCTTGAAGGATGGCGGGCGGTTTGGATTTGTAGTCTCAAATTCGTGGCTGGACGTGGATTGGGGAAGTGGCTTGCAGGAGTTCTTTTTAACGCATTACAGGATTTTGGCAATTATTGAATCGAAGGTAGAGAGATGGTTTGTTGATGCGGATGTGAATACCTGCATAGTGATTCTGGAAAGAAGCGATAAAGCAGAGGAAAGAGACGAAAACGTTGTCAGGTTTGTGCAGTTAAAGAAAACCTTGAGGCACTTCATTCCAAAAGCGGAAAAGGACTGGAGTAAGGAAGTTAAAAGACTGCAAGAGATTGACAAGCTGGTGAAGTTGATTTTAGCGCATTCGGATTATTACGAAAATGA
>JAUXHM010000106.1 GCA_030621535.1 Candidatus Methanophagales archaeon
ATGCCTTGGTCGTTGTTCGATACGGTGTTGCCTGTGAGGGTGTTGTTGCTCGAAGAATCCAAGCCGATGCCGTCGTTACCGTTCGAGACGGTGTTATCGGAGATGACGTTCTTGCTCGAAGAACTTAGGAGGATGATACCGCACCAGACATTGTCCGATGCGAAGTTGTCCGTGATGTCGTTATCGTTCGAAGAATTCAGGTAGATGCCGTTGTACCCGTTGTCCGATGCGAAGTTGCCGGTAATGACGTTGTTGCTCGAATCATACAAGCTGATGCCGCAGTAGATGTTGTTTGATGCGGTGTTACCGGTAATGACGTTGTTGCTCGAAGACGACCACAAGTGGATGCCCTGGCCGTTCGAGTTTGCGATGTTGCCTGTGACGACGTTATTGCCCGAAGAAGACAGGTGGATGCCGTGGATGTTGTTCGAGGCGATGTTGTCCGTGATGTTGTTGTTGCTCGAAGAATCCAAGTAGATGCCGAGGTTCCTATTGTTCGATACGGTGTTGCCCGTGATGTTGTTGTTGCTTGAAGAATACAAGTAGATGCCATCGTAATCGGCGTTAACAATAACACAATTTTTAATCGTTACTCTGTTATTATCAGACACTCTCACTCCTGCTCCATCGAGCGTGTGACCGTTGCAGTCCAGGGTTATACCATCTACATCAAGATCGAAATAACTCCAACCCGTACCCGTATAGTCCTTTGTAAGAGTAGTGTCTTTTACCAGAACATCACCCAACTTGCACGACCTATATCCTACAACCTTTCCAATTGTCTCGTTATAACATTCACACTCACAGGGACAACCACCACAATTACGGGCATAGCTGCCGGGTGGGCATTCTGCCTCTGGTGATAAAGAGCGAGAGGAAATATTCTCGTTCCCCGTTTTAGTACCCGCTATATCACGGGTTATGATGTCTGTCTCGCTACCTGTTTTGTTATCAGCAACACCGCTCGTGCATGTGAGGACTGCGAATGCGACCAGTAAAAAGAGTATAAGGTAAATCTTTTTCATTTTTTCTCTTCTGCAAATGATTCGTTGAGCGGATATATAAACTTTTCGATTGTTTTTTTGCTATTCTGATTTTGGATTTTTATAAAGCTAATTTATTGATGTTATTAAAAATGAAAATCCCAACCGAGAAGCCGGTTCTGGTAACCTGTGCACTGCCTTACGTTAACGGAGAGTGTCACATAGGGCACCTCAGGACTTACGTCCCCGCGGATATTTACGTGAGAATGCTCCGAAAAAGGGGCTATGATGTCATTTTTATAAGCGGTTCAGACACGCACGGAACGCCGATTGTGCTGAGTGCCGAAGCTCAGGGTATCACACCCGAAGAGGTTGTTGAGAAATATCATGAGCATTTCAAGCGAATTTTTCAAACCCTAAATATCAATTTTGACTATTATGGACGGACTGATTCGGAAAGCAATCATAGAAGGACGACAGAGATAGTAAAGAAATTAATAGAGAACGGGTACGTACATAAGGAGGAAACAAAACAGGCGTTTTGCAATACCTGCGGGCGGTTTCTACCCGATAGATACGTAGAGGGAAAATGCCCCTACTGCGGTGCTATGGCAAGAGGAGATGAATGTGACCAGGGCTGCGGTAAGCACCTTGAACCCGGGGAGATAATAGAGCCGAAATGCAAGATTTGCGGAAGCGAAGCAGATTTCAAGCAGCAGGAACATTTCTTCTTCAAACTTTCCTCGTTCGCGGATTTCCTCATTTCCTATTTAGGCAAATTGGGTGGTACCCGGAATGCAAGAAACTACGCGCTGGAATGGACAAAGAAGGAGCTACGCGATTGGTGTATAACGAGAGCTCTGGAATGGGGCGTAAAATTCCCGGGCAGGGATGACCTCGTTGTTTATGTCTGGGTTGATGCACCCATAGGGTATATATCCTCTACTGAGGAGCTGTTAGGCGGAAGGGGGGGAGGCGGAGAGGACGAATGGATGAAGTACTGGAAAGGAAACAAAGCGACCATTGTGCATTTTATCGGTACGGACATTATATATCATCACTGCATATTCTGGCCTGCAATGCTCAAAGGAGCGGGTTATTCGCTGCCTGATGCCGTTGTCGCCTCCGGAATGGTAAAGATAAACGGGGGGACGTTTTCAAAGAGCCGCGGGAACGTGGTATGGGTAAAAGAGTTTTTAGAACGATTTCATCCCGATACGTTACGGTATTATTTAGTGGCACAATCAAGCCACACGAAGGAATTGAATTTCTCCTGGGACTCCTTTTCTATGCGTGTGAATAACGAGTTAGTAGCGATTCTGGGAAACCTTGTTCACCGAGTTATATCATTTGCATACAAAAATTTCGGCGTGGTTCCCGAGGGCGAAATAGACGAGGATGTTTTTGCTGCGATAGCGCGTACGAAGGAGGAAGAGACGAGAGCGGTAGACGAATACGAATTCAAGAAGCTCGTTGATTCCGCGATGAAACTTGCGGATTTTGGTAATAGTTTTTTTCAACGCGAAGAGCCCTGGCATTTGATAAAAAAGGGTGATGCGGGTAGAGAACGATGTGGCGAGATAGTAAAGAACGTGCTGCAACTAATAAAAGCCGTTTGTATTGGATTGGAAGCGGTGATGCCTGCGAAGATGGAAGAGGTGTGGTCGCAGTTAGGTATGGAAAGCGACGTGCACTCGGTGAAGCTTGATGAGATGATGACGCCGATACAGAGCGGCAAACCGCTGAAAAAGCCGAAGAGGTTGTTTGACAGGGTGGAGCTATAGGAGAAAAGCGAAAAGATAGTAATATGGTTACAGAAGAAATAAAACCAGAGGATATTATGGCGGAAGAAAGTTGAGAAGAAGGGTGGAAGGAAGAAGAGTGGGAAATCGTTGAAATAACAGAATGTCCAAAATGTGGGTCTAAATTGGAAATAAAGCAATTGGATGTCGATTTTTTAAATGGTAGAATCACGGTACATGGATTTGAAAAAATGTATTGTCCGGCGTGTGGATATGTATTTATGAATTCTAAGCAAGCACAACTATATGAGGCTTTGTTGGATCATTTTACTGAAGTAGATAAACTCTATCGCCTTGCAGTCCAAAAAATGCAGGTGCGAGTAAAAGGAGTGAAAGCAGGAGTTTAAATGAAAATAAGCAAGGAGATCAGGGAAGGGATAATCTGATTTTGATAAAGGAGGGTGAGAAAGGTAGAAAAAGATGTGGGAAAACAGTAAAGAGCGTGCTACAAATAATAAAAGCAGTTTGTGTTGGGTTGGAGGCAGTGATGCCAGATAAGATGGCAGAGGTGTGGTCGCAATTGGGAATGGAAAGCGATGTGCATTCCGTATAGCGCTTTTAGTGGAGAGCATTGGTGAATGTATTCGGGGAAAAGTTATATATGAGATTATTATAATTTTATAATCTTTACGGGAGAATGAAGACCTTTCAAAAATAGCACCCTATCTAAAACTTGCTGGTTACCCATCTGAGTTGGGTGAACTTGATATAGGCGACCTCTTTCTTAAATCTGACTTAAAAGGAAGGGCTATACTTCAACGACCATTCCCCGGGATGGCTTTCTATACCAAAGATGATGCGAGTATATTCAAAGGGAGAGATAGTGAAATTGAGGACTTACTATCGATTATTAGTAACTGGCCAATCACATTATTAATAGGCGAATCTGGGGCTGGAAAAACCTCATTAATTCAAGCGGGTCTTTTTCCGAAATTGGAAACCATGATATGGAAATTTGTCTGGACGAGACCCTTTGATAACCCAGAAGTGAACATTAAAAAGGTGATTTGGTCGACATTTTTTGAAGGAGAAGTTGACTCCGGAAGAAGTCTCTTGGACGTAATGAAACAAGCCGCAGAGGAGTGTAAGCCACATCAGTTATTAGTTGTTATGGATCAATTTGAGGATGCGTTAAGTTGCGATGTACAGGAGATCCTAGATGCTTTTTCCTTGCACCTTATGGCTGCACAGACCGGCACTATCATACCCAATCTTAGGATATTGATATCTTTTCGTGAGGATGCTTTTGTAAAACTTAATTTAAGGTTATTAAAGAAAATTACAGGCTCTGCTCAGCAGTTTCCGAGTGTTGAATTAGAGCGGTTAACAAGAGATGGAGCAAAGGCAGCATTATCGGCGGGATTAGAAAATGCTGGCATTGGGTTAGATCCGCGGCAATAAAGCAACCTTCGGGTGCAAATCAATTGTTAGCTATGGCTAAGCCATGGGTGGTTCCAATCAGATAATTTACATCCAAAAACTTCGTTTTCTATCGGAGGTCCCTTCTCATAGCACACGAATGTCATTTTTCTTCCACAAGTTGGACATTTTGGCGACCATTTATTCGCTTTCGTAACAAAGTCCTCGAATGTCGCCTGCCTTAAACTTCTCTGTAAATATCTAGAATATCTCCTTTTGGTTTTACGGCTGTAAGCACCGTAATAGCGTATCATTT
>JAUXHM010000099.1 GCA_030621535.1 Candidatus Methanophagales archaeon
ATCCGCTGTTCGAAGAGATAGGTAAGTACGCAGAGCTCGTGCAATTCGTAAGACAAGCGACATAAATAAACCTCTTTCAAGAAAATAGATTATAGACACAGATTAACGCAGATTAACACGGATGATAAGAATCAACACGGTTAAACTAAAATAAATCTGCGTAAATCCATGTAAATCTGCGTCCTAAATATGTAGAAGTTATACTTTATATACGACAAGAAATTAACGCTCCCGCAACTCCTCTATTTCCGAAAGGAACTTATCAGCCAGCTCGCTCAATCTCGTCGCCTGTTCGCTCATCTTCCTGAGCGTGTTGACGGAACCTGCGATGAGAAGCCTCAGGATTTGATAGTTCTCCTCCCAGAACAAGACTCGCTTGAGTTCTTCTTTCCCTATTTCGTGATACCATTCGTCGTGTCGCCAGACGAGAATCATGCCCAAAATGCTTACGGCTTCCTCCACTTTCAGGTCTTCCAATCGTGAGAGTTTGAAAGGGAGTTCCGCAAGGATGAAACCCAATGGATTACTGACGGCGGGTAATTCATCCAACGAAAAATTCACGTGTTTCATGATAACGGGCAAAGCAACGAAGAGTTCCGATGTCCTCACGTGCCCGCCAAAGTATGCGAGAAGCGCTCCCTTGGGTGTCGCCACGTAAATCTCAGCGCCCCTCTTACCTTCACCAACCTTCAGGATTGTATATGCCACTTCCATCTCAGGAAGCTTCCTCAGAACTGTTGGATACGGAATGGCAGTACCTTTCGATATGGCATACTTGCTGGACGGTCCTTTTTTGAGCAGGTATTCGAGAATGGCCCCGATATATTCGTATTTTGACATTTTTGTGATATGTTATATTCATTGTTGGATATGAACATAAAAGGATATATTTATGTGATTGGACTTATTATAGAAGTCTAAATCTAAAACATAGTACTAAATACTAAATAGAAAATAGTCGAAAATGGATGGATGGACACCAGAAAGGATTGAGGAGCTTTTTAAACGGGACACACATGAGCTCGGAACGTTTGCTGATTACATCAATCGGGCAAATGGAAATATCGTCACGTTTGTCATTAACAGGCATATAAACTACACGAATATATGCGTCTCAAAATGCCCCCTTTGCGCCTTTTACCGTGATGCTGCTGATAGCGATGCGTATTTTATGAGCATTGAGGTGGTGCTTGAGAAGGTTGCGGCTGCAGTAAAAATAGGTGCTACGGAGCTCCATATTGTCGGTTCACTCAATCCAGGGATAGGCATAGAATACTTTGAGCAGATGTTCGGGCAGATAAAGAGGAGATTCCCACACGTTATCATCAAAGCGTTGACAGCCACTGAAGTTTACTTCATCGCGCAGGTAGAAGGAACAAGCGTTGAGGAAGTACTATTGAGGCTGCGAGATGCGGGACTGCAAGCAATGCCCGGCGGTGGAGCGGAGATTCTCGATGAAGGGATACGGGAAGTCATCTGCCCGAACAAAATAAAAGCAGATGAATGGCTTCGGATAATGGCGATTGCACATAGCCTCGGAATAAAGAGCAATGCCACGATGCTCTTTGGGCATATTGAAAAGCCAGAACACCGCGCTGCTCATTTATACAAGCTCTGGAAGTTGCAGGAACAGACAGGTGGCTTTGTCTCCTTCATCCCTCTTCTTTTCTATCCTGAAAATACTGAACTCAATGCGTTGGGGCTTGTAGAAGAAAAAACGGATCCTATGGATGTCCTCAAAACGATTGCGGTTTCAAGAATAGTTCTGCGAAATTTTAAGAGCATAAGGGCTTACTGGGTTGCACTCGGCGAGAAGCTTGCTCAAGTCGCTTTGAATTACGGTGCGAATGATTTAGACGGAACACTTATGGAGGAAAGGGTTACGCATGCAGCAGGAGCTAAAACACCGCTTATGCTTTCGATAAAAAAGGTTCTGAGCATTGTAAATGGCGCTAACAAGATACCGGCGGAACGAGATACATTTTACAATATCCTGAAGGTGTATTCGTAACATGGACACAACGATAAAGATTGGGAATTTTGGGTTCGTGAATAACTTCTTACCCTACTACTGGCTTGAGCAGAACGGGGCGAGGGTAATTGAAGCATCACCAAGAAAGCTTGCAGAAAAGTTTGAAAAAGGAGAAGTAGATTTCGCTCCCGTGCCTTCGTTCTATTATATCAAAAACAAGGATAAATTAAGAAGCTATGATTTCTGCATCGCATCGAGGAATAGCGTTTTGAGCGTTATTCTCGTTTCGGAAGGGAAAATGCTTGATGACGGATGTATTGCAGTAACAAATCAAACGTTAACATCGGTAAATCTACTTAAAATCATCTTGAGTGAGCGAGGACGGAAAAACAAGGTTGCGCGCGTGGATGAAAGTAAAGCAAGCGAATTACTCAAGCACTGCACTTATGCACTCGTTATTGGTGACGAAGCAATCAAGGCGAGGATGAAGTACAGAGTTGTTATGGACTTAGGCGAGGAGTGGCGTGACTTAACGGGCTATCCGATGGTTTTTGGAATTGCCGTATCGCGGAAAGAGCGAGATATGTGTGAGGTGAACAAAGCAGTTATGAAATCAGTCGCGTGGGGAAAGAGGAATGTTGACGTGGTTGTGGCGGAAGCGGCGAAGAAGTTCGGGATGCCCGTGGAGTTCCTCCGCGAGTATTTCAAAACGCTCACGTATCAGATGGGCGCGGAAGAGAGGAGGGGGCTTGAACTGTTCGAGGAGAAGTGCTATGAATATGGATTACTCTGAATGTAAGGATTATGTGGAAAAGAATCATGCAGGCGCGGATTTGAGTTTTAAAGAGGCATTGCATCTATTTGACTTGCCTTTACCTGTTATTGGCGGAATAGCAGATGAAATAAGGAGAACGAAGTGTGGCGAACTCGTAACATTCGTTGTTGATAGAAACATAAGCTACACGAACCGATGCGTATTGAGATGCAAATTCTGCGCCTTTTACGCTAAAAACGAAGAAGAAAGCTATATTTTAAGCAAGGAAGAAATATTGAGGAAAATTAAGGAAACGGTTGACATGGGCGGGACGCAAATCCTCATTCAAGGTGGGCTGACGCCGGAAATAGGTATTGAATGGTTTGAGGATTTGTTTTCCGCGATAAAAGACAAATTCCCTGGCGTACAGCTTCACAGCCTGTCGCCTCCAGAGATTGATTTTATTGCGGGGAACGAGGAGCTGAGCATACGAGAAACGCTGGAAAGGCTGAGAGAAGCGGGGCTTGATTCTCTCCCGGGCGGTGGTGCGGAGATACTGAGTGATAGCGTTCGAAATGTTATCAGTCCGAATAAGGTCAGCGCTGACGGCTGGATTGAAGTAATGGAGACTGCACACGGGATGGGAATGAAAACAACGGCAACAATGATGTTCGGGCATATTGAACGCAACGAAGACATCGTTGAACATCTTTTCAGGATACGCGATTTACAGAACAAAACGAGAGGATTCACCGCTTTCATCCCGTGGACGTTTCAGCCGAAGAACACGGAACTTTACGACATTATAAAGGAGCCGGTATCGGCAACGCGATATTTGCAGGTGTTAGCGATTGCACGGATTGTTCTGCATTCCGTGAAGAACATTCAGGCTTCGTGGCTCACGCAGGATTTTGAGGTGGATAAGCTGGCGCTGTTTTTCGGTGCGAACGACTTCGGCGGCACGATACTTGAGGAGCACGTTGTAACCGCAGCGGGGAAGGAGTACAAACCGGCAAAGGTGGAGGATATTATCAAAGCGGTGAAATCGGTTGGTAGGCCGGTGGCGCAGAGGAATACGGGGTATGAGGTTTTGTAACCACAAGATTACACAGATTTTCACGAGAAATTGTAAAGATAAAATAAGACAGAGAACAGAAATCAAAAGTCTGTTTTCTATTTTCTACTTTCTGTCTTCTGGTCTTGTGTTAATCTCGTGGTTTTTTTCCATACATCTATGATTTTATAATCCTTTGAATCGTAATAGAAATAAGGCAAAAGTGATAAAATTAAGCTATGAAAAGGGAACAATAGAGGTAAAGAGCAATTTCAAGCTGCCGCATACCGTATGGGATATTAGATCAAATAGTTACAGATGCTTGCCGATGTTTTATAAGGATTTGATAGACTATCTAAAACTTTCCGGGCTCGATTACGAAGACAACGTTCTTGATTTAATGCCTATGCAGAATTTAGCCTGCAATTTGACCCTGCACGATTATCAAAAAGATGCAATGAATAAATGGCTGCAAACAAAGAGTGGTGCTTTAGTCCTGCCTACCGGTGCTGGCAAGACAGTAATAGGAATAAAAGCAATTTCAGTGCTGAACGTTCCAACGCTGGTTGTAGTGCCGACCTTAGAATTGATTCAGCAATGGAAAAAAGAACTGGAGAACAAATTGGGAATTGAAGTTGGCACGTACAGCGGCGAGAGACACATATTAAAGCCAGTAACAGTAGCGACTTATGATACCGCATATTTAAGGGCTGAAGAGCTTGGAAACAGGTTCCTTCTCTTGGTCTTCGATGAGGTTCACCATCTGCCTTCGCCGGGATATGCGAACATAGCAGAGATGTTTATTGCTCCTTACAGGTTGGGATTGACTGCAACTTATGAACGAGAAGATGAACGCCATAACGACCTCGAAAGATTGATAGGAGGAAAGGTTTATGAAATAGGCATAGATAAACTGAGCGGAAAACATTTGGCTGAATAT
>JAUXHM010000112.1 GCA_030621535.1 Candidatus Methanophagales archaeon
TGCTGAGGATAGGTATAAAGGACGAAAAGAAGAAAGAAAGAATTGTAAAGGCAATTACCGCAACAATCGCACTTTTTGTCGCCTCGGCCATCGTTTTCACGATAGTAAGCCCTTATCTCTTCTGAGGCATTAGGGAATAGGGATAAGTTACGAATGAGAAAAATTCGCGATTTATAATTCCCGCTAAACCGCTAAACCGCAAAAACGCCAATAACATCCCCTCTTGCTATTATCCCCACCAATTTACCTTCATCGTCCACCACGGGAATCCTCTTAAAATCGTTCTTATGCATTAGCCGAGCAGCATCAGAAATAGAGTCATCGGGTGAAATCGTTACCGGTTTTTTTGTCATCACGTCCTTCACACATCCTTCAAACAGCGTTTCAATCTCATCCGGGATTTTCTTTACCTTCTTCATGTAGCTGGATAGAGAGAACACCGGGAAAGGATTAAGTGGGTCTATATGAGGAAAGGGAACCGTCGCAGTCAATTTCATGATGTCCGCTTCGCTGATTATACCGATTACCTTTCTTTGGTCATCAATCACCGGCGCCCCGCTGATTCTATTCGCTCTAAACGCCTTAACTACGTGAGGAATCTTTTCGCTATGCTTGAATGCTATAACATCCGTTGTCATCAGTTCTTTAACTTTAACGTTTGTTTTTGTCTGCATCCTTAACCCGCCCCTAAATTATGATTCATACAGTGATGCGATTATGTCTGCCCTGGCAACTATTCCAACCAACTTATCATTTTCATCCACAACGGGTAATCTATTAAATCCCGTTGAGTGCATAATCTGTGCCGCATCGTCAATTAACGTATCTGGCGGTACAGTTTCGGGATTCTTTGACATCACGTCCTTCACTTTCATCTTGCTCGCTTTTTCGATGTCTTGCTGTACATCGTGTAAGTCCTCGCCAAATATATTCATAAGGTCATGAGCCGTAAAGATGGAAGTGTACCAGTGGAAATTGCCCAGGAGCTTTAAAACATCCGCTTCACTAATCACTCCAACTACTTCCTCTTGCTCATTGAGAACCGGAACCCCTGCTATTTTATTCTCTTTTAATACCGTCGCAACGTCCAGTAATGAATCGCTCTCCTTTGCCGTAATCACCTCTTGTGTCATAATCTCTTCTACTTTCTTTTTCATTTCTACATCCCGCCCTTTATGCCCAGCGTTTTTCTTATCACTTGCGTCATGGGTATTGAGCATGCGATATACCAGAGCAACCAGTAAGGCATTCGCATACGCGTGATAAAAAAGTCCAAAAGTTGCTTCTCGCCTATCAACGGGAATATCACCCCGATTCCGGATAGGTTTGCAGTTGCATATTCCCACATCCAGAAGAATATAGGAAGCGTAATAACCATAATGTAAATCATGGGCTTCATTTGCTGCTTCATCATCTCACCGGAAAATTGCGTTTGCTTTCGCATCACTTCCGCCCTCTTCTTTTCTATTTTCTTTATCTTATGCTTGTTATCCTCCTTTTTCACTGCCATGTATTCCTTATTAAGCTCCTTTATCTGTTTTGAGAACTCCTTTGACTTCGCCATCAGCTCCCAGTTCATCGTGTATTTCTGTACTATCGAAGTATAGATGCCGGTAACAATCGACAGGACGAGAACGGTGATTAAAAATTTATCGCGCCCCACGAACTCAGCAAGAGGGCCAAGAACGATGTCCATAACGGCGCCTAACTCTTCTCGATATGCTAGTGAACCGAACAGGACGAAAAAACCTAAACCCATAGCCGCCCCTTCTACAAGCTTTTTCACCGGCACTTTCTTTTGTCCCATCTCTTGTTCTTTCTTCACCATGTTTCCCTTCCCTTTGGATATAAGTTACTCCTAAAGAAAATAAAATAAGGTTTAGTGTAAATATAAATTCGCAACTGATAAAGCATAGCTTACATAATAGTCATTCAAATAACAAATTGCAATTAATAAACCACGAGATTCCACGAGATTAACACAAGAGGTAGGGGGTAAGAAGGTATAAAAATACAAATAGAACCCTGAAACAAGATTGTTACTATTGTTCTCTCGTGGAATAAACCCTTTCTGGGTTTGCGGGGACGTGGGCAGAGCCCACGATGTGTAATCTTGTGGTTAATATTTTTCGAACGACTATATATAACAGGTTAACATGTTAAGAGAAAAAATCGGGATATATCTCGCATATCTAATGCAGATGCTTATCGTTGTTTATGCCGTTTATAGCGTTTATACCAGGGATTACTTCTGGGCTATATGGGGATTTTTTGCCCTTATCCTAACTTTGACACCCTTAATGCTAAAACGAAGATTCCATGTTACTTTGCCATGGGAATTGAATTTTCTCATCGTTCTTTCTCTTTACCTTTCTGTGAGTGGAAACGTACAAGGATGGTATTACCATTTTTACCCTTTCTACGATAAGGTAGCACATCTTGTCTCTTCTATAACCATAGCAGTTCTCGGATTTGTCGCTGCCGTTATCATGGACCGATATACCGAGATTAAAATGAACAGACCACTGATTGTAATTTTTGTTATAATCTTCACAATGGCGATAGGGTCATTTTGGGAAATCACGGAATTCGTATCTGATAATCTTTTTGGAACGCAATTGCAAGTCGGTCTCAGAGATACAATGTATGATTTGATATTCGATTTAGCTGGTGGAACCATCATCGGTGTTTTAGGTGACGTTTACCTCAAGAGAATGCCAAAAGAACGTTTCTTTAGCGATTTCCTGAATTAAAAATTTTTACTTTTATCCCAATCGCTTCGTCAGGAACTTCTCGAACTCAATTATGAAGAATATCGGGAGCGAGATTAAAATCATGGGTATCCACCACTCGGCAGGTAAGGGTGCGGTTCTAAAAGGATTAATACCGATAAATGGAGGGGCATAGATTATTGTAAGCTGCAGACTGAGCGTTATTGCAGCACCGATAAGCACCCATTTGTTTGAGAATGGGCTGAACCTGAATGCCGACTCCGTTATTGACCTCGCAGTGAAGAGATAGCAGATGTGAACCAGCATAACAGTGGTGAACGCCGCGGTTCGCGCCTGCGCCAGTAGTAACTCGGGGTCCGCTACGGAACCGGAAATGGCAGGCTCCCCGAAATAGTAAAACATCATGAATCCTGCTACTGCCATTACCAGCGACACCAATCCAACTTTCTTGAAGAAGGGGCTATCAGTTATCCGCTCTTTAGGGTTGCGAGGCGGTCTGTCGAGTAACCCTTTTTCCTTTGGCTCTTTGATGAGCGTCAGTGCGAGGGCTACGGCATCAAGCAAATTTATATACAGGATTTGCACCGGCTCGATCGGAAGGCAACCTCCTCGGTCTGGATTGAAAAGGAATATAAAGGGTGCCAATAATATCGCACCTAATATCAGCAGGGTTTGTCCACCATTCGTGGGAAGCGTATAAAGAATGACCTTCTTGATGTTATCGAAGACGTGTCTGCCTTCCTCTATCGCAGACACGATGCTGGCGAAGTTATCATCTGTTAGAACCATATCTGCAGCTTCTTTACTCACTTCTGTGCCGGTTATTCCCATTGCAATCCCAATGTCCGCAGCCTTTAACGCAGGTGCATCGTTTACCCCATCGCCAGTAGCGGCAATAATATGCCCCCGTCTACGCAACTGTTTGACTATCCTGAACTTATGCTCCGGGGCAGCCCTGGCATACACCGAAACGGTATCCACAACTTCGTACAACTCGTCATCACTCATTCGTGACATCTCTGCCCCGGTTAGCACCCTAGTCTCGCCCTCGCCAATTCCTAATTCTCGTGCAATCGCTTTGGCAGTCTGTGCATGGTCGCCGGTAATCATGACTACTCTGATTCCCGCACGTTTGCATTTATTGACCGCTTCTATCGCTTCTTTTCTGGGCGGGTCCATCATCCCTTGTAGACCGAGAAAAGTCAAGCCGTCCAAATCTTCAGGTTTAAGCGTCTTTTTAGTCTTCGACACGAGTTTATACGCCATACCCAG
>JAUXHM010000097.1 GCA_030621535.1 Candidatus Methanophagales archaeon
GGCGAGAATTTGGATGCGATAGTTGCGGGTGTGGACACCGAAGGTAAACAAACGACAATTGTTGCGGACGTTCACACGGATACAAATACGGAAACGGTCTTAGAAGAAGGAGTTGGCAAAGTAGATTTGATTTTGGTTGCCTATAAACAGCCTGACGGGCAAATTGTTGTCGGTGCAGGTCCCGTCATGAGTTATTATGAATTCACGCATCCAATGAGCGATAGATTGACAGATGAGAAGTGGAGGAAGATGTTGAGGGCTGAAAATGTACCAGGGCAACCGAAATGGATCAAAGAGATCAAGGGATGTGAGTCGTGAGTGGAACGAAGAAAAATTCCGTAAATTGCCATTTTCTCATAAATTGTCAGAAAGGACGAAGTGAATCCGATGGAAGATGTAAAAAAATATAAAATGGAAGGCATGGGCTATGAATAAATAGGTATAGGTCGTGCTATTTTTATTTTACCTCATTTTTTTAGTTCCTTTCCGCAATAGGGGCAGTAATAATAATTAACTCCTTCCGGCAATCTCTTTCCACAATAGGGACAATATTGTGTTTTTGGAGCGACTTCAGACCTTATCTTCTCTAAGTCAATGGCTTTTGGCCGACCCGCAAGGTAATAAACGATTACACCTATGATATTCAGAAATACGACAACGAGAACCCAGATTAACTTTTCGATGTCAGAGAACTCTTCGTGCTTCACGATATCGAATATTGCCCATATCACGAGGATTAAAACCAACAGCCCCAGAATTGGTATGAACGTGAACGACCATGAAAACATCCTTTTCACCCTTATCGTTTAATCATCTTATACCTATATATACCTTTTTCGTCTTAATCACGACATTTTTTTACAGAACGGTTCGTAGTTATGAGTATAAGGCATTTTACGGCTCTACATTAACTGTGAGCCGATGATTGGTTAAACTCCCGTCAAAATGTACCTCCATACACAATATGTATTCGCCCGGAAGAAGCTCTGGACTTGCTTTTACTGTGATTTCCGAAATGTATTACTCATGAGTCCGTGCTAAAAACTTATTAGGTTCTATGCTAATATTTAAACCTTCTGGCATCGGTAACTTTTCCTCTTCCGGCATTCGCAGCCTATTTACATTACCCGTAATCCTGTAAATATTGTAGCTAACCTCTCCTGGGCCACCTTCTCCGGTATGCAATGAGTAATAAGTTTCTTTCGTTTCTCCCGGTTTTAACGTTATAGAATTATCATGGAGATATCCACGTGGGAGATAAAGTCCGGATGCTCCTGGTAGTGTGAATGGACTGACGAGAACCCTGAGCCAATCATCACCTATCGTTTCTTTTTCGCCTTTGAAAAACACTCGTAAGTATAAAACCTATATTCCCTTCCGGCGATACCGCCAGCGGATACATTTACGTCATGTGGAAAAAGCTCGGGACTTGTTTTTACTGTGATTTTTGAAGTGTAATTCTTATGGGACTGTGCTATAAATTTAGATGGTTCTATACTGACATTTAGACCTTCTGGCATTGTCATCTCTTCTTTTTTATGCACGTTCGCCACACTATAAGTTTTATAGCTAACTTCCCCGGGACCACCATTTCTGGTGTAAAGTGTATAATATGTTTCTCCTGTTTCCCCCGGTTTTATCAAAATTAAATTTTTATGTATGCCTCCAACTGGAACGGTAAGCAATGCTTTTGTTGAAGCTAAAGCCGTTTCAAGTTCTTATGAGATGTGTCTTTTTGGGCTTTGAGTGATTCTTTTGGCGACTCTATTCCATTTGGGTAGAAGTACAGTACACACATTATACCTGCACCTATAACTATAATGCTAATGCCTACTATGCCAATCGCCAATATCTTTCTCGTTTTCACCTTTTCATATCACCCTTCAAAAATTAAGAAGGTAACACAGTTGTCTTCTATTTTACATAGAAAGATCGCAATATTCTTGTAGCTAAACGCCACATCGTCTTGTAAGCTTAAGGGAACAACCATGGGTTCTCCTGTTGTTTCATTGTGGACTTCGATTTTTACTAATCCTTTTTCTTCTTCTATGGAAATAAGTTTGATTAAATTGCCTTTCAACCATGTGCTCTCATTTATTTTTATCTCGACATATTCACCTTTTGGTGGCGGTGTTATCGGTGGTGGTTTGGCAGATTCAATCATTATACCTACCATAATACCTACGAGTACCGTAGTAATTGTCACTGCAATTAACACCGAAACTACGATTTTCTTTTTCATGATTTTTTGTACATTTACATTGTGAAGAAAGAGGAAACATTAGAAAAAAAAATAAAAAGGATGTTTTAACTCTTACTTTAACTATTTCTTCCATCCCTTTCTTATCAAAATATATGTAACCGCTAACAGCCCTGCAATTGCAATTCCCGCTTCAAACCCTGCCGGTGTTGGCGTAGGTGTTGGTGTTTCTTCAGGCGTTGGCGTAGCAATCGGAGGAGTTTCCGTGGGTGTTGGTGTTAGTGTTGGTATTAGCGTTGGTGTTACAATTGGTGTAGGTGACAAGGTTGGCGACGGTATCGGTGTTCGTGGTGCCGTTACCGTGAAAGTTGCGCTTGCACCACCCACAGTCACGTCATAAGTTCCTGGCTCATCTTGGGCTACTATGCAATTTACTATCTCTGTCGCATTTGCATTAACCGTAACATTAACAGATTTTACCTCTTCCTCGTTTACCTCAAACACTATTGTCACATTTTCAGTGATATTGCCTACATTCTCAACCGTTGCCGTTATCGTTACATCTTCACCAACTTCAACGCTTTCTGGCGAGATTGTTACATTAGTAACCGTTACATTAGTTTCCGATGCTGTTGCACTCATACTTGTACCAACGACAATCGCTATCGCTACCAAAACCACTAAAACTCCTAAAGACGGCTTTCTCATTTTCTTCTTTTCACCTCCTTTTCTTTTTATCCTCCTGTTATCACTTCCGATATGTAATTGAGAGTGGGGTTATATATACTTTTCCATAGCTACGAATCAATTCGTAGTTATCACTCACTCGATTTCACTTCAATCTTTTCTTTCTTTTTTCCTTCCAAGATGTTCTATGATGAATATAGCCAATATTATAAACAGACAACCAAATAGGAACCATAGACCAGGATGTGTAAAAACATCGAATCCCATGGCTATATCTAAATCTAACGCTTTCCCTGTTGTTGGTACTGCTGCTGGCATCGGTGTAGGTGCGGGTATTGGTGCAGGGATTCCTTTTTCAGGTATTGACCTTGTGACTTCTTCAAATGCTGGAGTTTTCATCTTCATCGTAAAAAATTCTATTACGCCAGAGCCAACTACCGCAAAGAATATCACCGTCAAATAACGCTTCAATGAAGCAATAACATCTTTCCTATCCGCTTTTTCGGGAACGATGACAATAAATTTACGCTGCGGCGCATATATCTTCACGTGTTTCATCTTCTCGCTATATCTCGTTCGCTCTACCCTCACCAGTCCCGCATCGTTAAGTTTCTCAAGATTGTATTGAACGGTGCTTAAAGGAATGCTGAGTTTCTCTGCAATCTCGGATGTTGAAAGTGGTTCGGATGCCACAGCCTCTAAAATATTCCGTGCAGTGTCGCTTGAAATAATTTGAGTAATTTCCTTTGAGTTTTTAGCGTTTAAGGGGAGGATTAATAGTTTTTTATCTTTGGTATTTGCATTTTCATCCATGCCGTTAGTGCTTTTGTTCGAGATCATCAATACTATTTTGTTTTTTTCCTTTTTAAAATAATCTATAACTTCAACTCAATTCGTAGTTATCGAAAAGCTTATAAAGGGTAAAAAACAAACCGGCGTTTTAGGTAATAAAACAAAAATGGAAAAATACACCAAAATAGCGGTTGTCGCTGTGCTCTGCGTATTAGCAGTTTCAGCGGTTTTTCTGGTCGCCTTATTACTACCGCAGGGTTCAAAGGGACCGAGTGATTATTCACAACAGGAGGCATATCCGATGGGAGGCGGTGGTAGATTCGCACTACAACCAGAGCATCTAATGCCAATGCCCACGTCCGTACCGCGGGCTATGCCAGAAGCAGCAATGCCAAAATATGCAGAAAAAACGCTGTCGGTGGAAACGTCGGAATCACGATATACCGATGCGGATACCGAGAGAAAGATAATTCGACATGCTTCATTACGCATCGAAGTCGAAGACTTTCAGCCGAGTTATGATTCAGTTATTGATATTGTAGAGCGATATAAGGGGTTTATTACTGACTCTCACTCGTATGTCTCACGTACCGGGCGTAAAAGTGGCGATATTGCCGTCCGAGTACCCCAGGATAAGTTTCTTGAAGTTATTGCAGAAATGGGGCATCTTGGCGACGTAAAGTCAAAACACATCTCAGGAGAAGATATTACAGAAGAATACATTGATTTGACGGCGAGGCTTAACAATTCGGAGCGGCAGGAGCGGAGACTACTGGAAATATTGGACATGGCTAATAATACGAAGGAAGTTCTGGAGGTTGAGCGCGAATTATGGCGTGTGCGAGGTGAAATCGAACGACTTACCGGGCGGATAAACTATCTTGAGAACCGCGTCGAGCTTGCCACGATCCACGTTTCATTAAATGAGCCGGAGCCGATAACACATAGCTGGGGGATACGGGATGCTCTTCGTTCTGCATTCGGTGGTTTTGTATCGGTGATACGAGGACTTATAATCTTCGCAGGCTATGCTTTGCCACTATTAATTCTGGTCTGCATCGGTTGGCTCGTCAAATCAAAGTTGATGCCGAGATT
>JAUXHM010000118.1 GCA_030621535.1 Candidatus Methanophagales archaeon
CCCGGTGATAACCGCCGATGTAGATGCGAATCTCGCAGATGTCGCGAATTTAATGCAAGAACACGATATACGTGGCGTGCCTATCGTAAAGGAAGGAATTGCACGAGGAATCGTGACAATACGGGATATAATGAAATATCTGAGGGAGCTTAAAGAGCGGGCGATGGTAAATGTAGAAATCCAAGGTACTATTGATGAGGAATATAAAGGATCCGTAGATAGGGTTATCGAAACAGAAGTGCGAAAAATTGTCCGATTCGCCAGGCGAGTGCACTGGATAAAAATAGTGATAAAAAAGGAGCGTGACAAAGGCGGCGTTTCATATTACAAAATCGGTGTGCACGTGAAAACGCCTGATAAACTGTATGTGGGTCAGAGCGAACCGGGCGGCACGAAAACACTAACGGCAAAGAGAGACGCTGGTGAAACAGAAATGAAGGCAGGAAAGAGGAGATGGGGTTTTCTTGACGTGCTGAAGGATGCTCTGCTTTCGGTTGAGGGGCAGATGGAGGAAGACAAGAAAAGAAGACGTAAGAAATAGTAACTATAACTTCCTTCTATTTAAGACGCAGATTTACACGGATTTACGCAGATTTATTTTAGTTTAACCGTGTTGATTCTTATCATCTGTGTTAATCTGCGTTAATCTGTGTCTACAATTTATTTTCTATTTTGTTCTTGTTCTAACAGCTTCGCCACTGCATAAGCGGGAAAAGTTGCTGATATTCTTTTCCCATAGACGGAAGAAAGCGACAAACAATCGATGTTTAGCGATTCAGCAGCTTCTTTAGCGATAAAATCGCCCGTTCCTGCTGCTACCAGCTTTCTCAATCCATATCTCTCCTTTATCTTCTCTATTGAATCAATCAACTCTTGTACTTGCACATTCTTTACCTGCTCTGCAATACGGACTGCGCTATCTTCTCCTATCCCCTCAAGGTCACTGCACACTACCCTTGCCAGTCTTCGCAGTGCACTCACTCTGCTTTTTTCCTCCTTTTCACGACCTGCAAAGGCATAACTATCAGGGCTTTCACAACGGTAATCGCCCTCGTTTAAGTATCCAAGGGCGAGATAAACGTCAGCAGTTATAGCAAACAACTCTGAAGAAATCTTGCATTCCTCCTCTTCTTCTCCCTCTCCCACCTTGATTTTTTTCAGCAGTGTGGCAACATTGGTTCTTAAGATACCCGAATAGATTAGTTCGCCGTATTTCAGTCTCTCAAAATCTGTTCTCTTTGCCTTTATTTCTCCCCCTACTATTGGAATCACATCTGTTGTGGTGCTGCCGACATCAACGAAAATCGCATTTTTGTATTGCTCGGACACGAGCTTCGCGGAGGCGAGCCAGTTAGTAGCTGCGAATGAAAGAGGGTCTTTATCAACGTAGGAACTGCTTTTAAATGCGCACATCCGGTCAAAAAATTTTGCGTTCTTAAACGTATCGGAAACGGCACTTTTTATGTGTAAAACACCTTCTCTTTTTGTCGCGAAACAGTCGCACAGCTCCCCGGTCATCACCACGCCTACGGCTTCTATTCCGGGCTCAAACTTCTTTTTCAGTTTAGACAGCACCAGGTCGTGTAAAATCGTATTATTTTTCCACAGAGGCGCATAAACTGAATCAACAAACCCGCCGTCTGACGTGGCAACTTTTGTATTTGCCCCTCCTATGTCTATGCCTATAAGCATAATCGTATAAACGTATTTACAATTAAAGGAAATAGTGCTTTTATGGAGGTGCTTATTTTTCTACTGAAAAATGGCAAAAGGTGTGAGCATGAATAAAAAGGAATTCGAGGAAAGGATAGAGCAATTGATAAGCGAAGTCGGCGTTCCCGTTAAAGCAGTAGAGGCGGAAATAGGCAAACTGAGTGGCATAAGGGGTGAATTACGCGGAATAGTGAAGGAGCTGGATAGAATAAAAGCGATGCTAGAGGAGAAAGGGGAGCAAGCGTTAAACGAAGAAGAGCTGGAAGAGATAAGAGATGCTGAGGAGATTTTAACTGATGAGTGGGAATCTAAGAAAAGGAAAACCGAGGCGATACTGAGGGAGAAGGAAAAGGGAGAAGAAGCCGAGAAATATCTGACGGATTTAACATATTTGAAGGCGGAATTTGAGAACTATAAGCGCAGGGCAGAAAAAGACAAACGCGATTTTGCTGATTATCTCCTCGAAGGCGTTATAGCTGAATTATTACCTATCAAGGACAATTTAGAAGTTGCAATAGAGCACGCAAAAGAGAATAAGCACTCGGAAGGTCTGGTAAAGGGAGTGGAAATGACATTGAAGCAGTTCAAAGAGGTTTTAGGGCGCGAAGGCGTCACGGAGATAAAAGTGGAGGGAGAGCAATTCGACCCTTTTAGACATGAGGTCGTTTCAAAGGAAGTGAGTGAAGGTCATGCAGAGAACACGGTGATAGAAGTGGTTAGAAAAGGGTACTTGTTTCGCGAAAAGGTTATAAGACCCGCGATGGTGAAGATAGCAGCGATAGGAGAGGAATAAAAATGGAAGAGCGAGGTATGGAAATAGAAGCAGTAAAGAAGTTGCTTCAGGATAAGAAACGTAAGGATGTGGCATACGAGAAAATCTTGACTTCAATGTGCACGTATCCGCATGAAATAGCGGCGTATGCGCACGAGATGTTCTTAGAAGCGAATTTAGGCGATTCGGGACTATTCCAGGGTGCAAAAGAGATGGAGGAAGAAGCAGTACAGATGATAGGGGAACTGCTGGGCAACGAGAACGCCTTTGGGTATATCTCCACGGGTGGAACAGAATCGAACATACAGGCGATACACGCAATAAGGAACCGAAAAAGGAGGGACGGGCTGAAAGCGATGAACATAATCGTACCGGAAACAGCTCATTTCTCATTTGACAAAATCGGGGACCTGTTGAGCATAGAAGTACGTAAAGCGGCTCTGGACGACGAATTGAGGGTAGACGTGAACTCAGTAGAGGAACTGATAGACGACAAAACGATATGCGTGGTGGGAATAGCGGGGACGACGGAATTTGGGCAGATAGACCCGATAGAGGAGCTTGCAAGTATTGCAAAGGGCAGAGACATTTTCTTGCACGTGGATGCCGCGTTTGGCGGTTTCGTAATCCCGTTTTTAGAACAAAAATATGCTTTTGACTTCTCGGTAGAAGGCGTATCGTCAATTTCAATAGACCCGCATAAGATGGGAATGAGCACGATTCCTGCCGGATGTATTCTGTTCCGTGACGAATCGTATTTAAACGAGCTGGCAGTGCTCACACCCTATCTGACGACCAGGGAGCAGTGTTCGTTGTTAGGCACGAGAAGCGGTGCATCCGTAGCAGCTACTTATGCCGTCCTCAAGTATTTCGGTAAGGACGGTCTGAAGAAGATAGTAAGCGAATGTATGGAGCTAACGAGGACGTTGGTGCAAGGTGCGAAGGCGATAGGGATTTCTCCGGTGATAGAGCCCGTTATGAACGTGGTAACGTTGAGTTTTCCGGCAGCCGAGGTGGATAGGGTAGCGAATGCGTTAGATGAGAGGGGATGGCGAGTTTCCGTAACAAGAGTGCCAAAGGCGCTTCGATTGGTGATAATGCCGCATGTGACGGAAGAGACGGTGAAGGCGTTTTTGGATGATTTGGAGGGTGTGGTGTAGCAGTTGAGCAACGAAGTGAATGATTTTGTAACAACAAAGAGTTCCTGTGAAGTTGATTTTCACAGGATCTGAGATATTGGTGATAATGGATTTGACACGAATTTTTCATCTCAATCCAGTTACTTAAAACCTCTAAAAGAAATTCGAGAAATGCAAGAACATCTTCTCAACTTCTATGTAGAAAAAGGAGTATTAACCAA
>JAUXHM010000103.1 GCA_030621535.1 Candidatus Methanophagales archaeon
GATGTAAAGCATTCCCTGGCTGATATATCAGAAGCAAAGAAGAATTTGGGCTATGAACCAGGGTATAGTCTGGAAGAAGGGCTAAGGGGGACGGTAGAGTGGTTCAATTTAGCGGTTTAGTTTATTAGAGGTTTAGAGTGGGATATTATAAGGGAGATAGTGGAGAAAAAAAAACACTAATTATTTATGCTTTTGCCTTCAATTTAAATACCGAAGCTTGAAGATAGGGGGCGGAAAAAATGGTAAAAAAGGTTGTTATAGTTGGTGGTGGCATTGCCGGGATATACGTGTTGAGGAACTTACTTGCGAGGAAGGGCGAAGTGGAGGAAGGGATGGACTTCACGGTATTAAAGCGAGAGAAAAGCGGCTGGGTATCCACTTGCGGATTGCCTTTTGCTTTGCGTGGCTGGTATGACATAGACAGAACAGAGATAAATAAGCCGCAGTTTTTCCGCGACCAAGGCGTTGATTTCAGAACCGAGACAGAAGTAACAAAATTGAATTTAGAAGAGAGTAGTGTGGCACTTAAAACAGGCGAGGAGCTAAAATACGATTTTCTCGTTATAGCGACAGGGAGAAAACAATTCGTAAAAGAAACGGAACTCGAAGGTGTTTACACGTTTAATAATGAGGATGATGCGAAAAAGATAGAAGCTGCTTTGAACGAGGAAGGAGTGAAAAACGCTTATATTCGCGGTCGTGGTATTATAGGATTGCAAGCGGCAGCCGCTTTCTCAACGAGAGGATTGGAGACAACGGTTCATGGTGGACCACCTTCTTTGCTGCCTTCCAGCTTAGACCCTGACATGGGCGACATGGTCAAAGAGCGGATGGAGAAAGACGGCGTAAGATTTATTCTCGATAGAAGAGAGATAACGGCTATAAAAGGACACGAGGGGAGGGCGAAATCGGTGGTGATAGGAGAAAAGGAAGAGGAGAAGGAGGAGATTCCAGCAGATATAGTTATAATTGGCAAATGGATGATCCCAGAGATAGACCTCGCATGGAAAGCGGGTGTAGATACAGGGGAAAGTGGAGGGATAGTCACGGATAGAGCAATGCGCGTTAAAAAAGGAAGACAGCATATAAGCAATGTATATGCGGTTGGTGACTGTACAGAAGTTGTAGATGGAATCACGCACCGTCCAAGACTGAATCAACTTGCATCTACTGCTGTCACTCAAGCTACGGTTATAGCTGATAACATACTTAGCGACATGAGTGGACAACCGGGTTTATATTCGCCTTGCGAATATTGCTTTGGACCCACAGTAGCGGATGTCGGAGGTGTGTTGATAGGCTCGGTAGGTGTTACGTCTGAAGCGGCAAGGCGCGCAGGGATAAAAACAATAAGCGGTAAGGCAACGAAACTCGTAAAGGCAAGATATTTTCCCGGTGCGACACCACTCACACTGAAATTGATCTTCGACGCGTATACCAAGAAATTAATAGGTGCGCAAATGGTTGGCGAAGCCGGGGTTGCTGAGCGTGTAAACGAGTTGGGAGTTGCTATACGTGCTGGTATGACCGCAGCGGAGATGAGAAGCATGGAGAGATGCTATGATCCTTCGCAGGCGTTGCTGATAGACGTGACGATAGATGCTGCGGAAAAGGCTTTGGGGATTGCACCTGTGTATTAGCCGTATTTGTTTACCGCCGAGAACGCAGAGGGCGCTGAGATGACATTGAAGATATGAGGTGAGGTGTGAGTTGTCAGGTACGGGTAAGTCAAATTCCTCAAACCTAAAACCTCACACCTATCCTGACTCTCCGCGTTCTCTGCGGGCTCTGCGGTAAACAAGCATCATATTTCTACAAAATATCCCCAATCAACCGCTTCGCCCACTTCAGTTTTTTTCTCTTCCTCGCGCCTACGTTTTTATCCTCAAAATCGAAACCTATTAACTCTATTCTTTCCGCACCGAATTCCTTCGCCAGAAACACACATCTGTCTCCATCCGTGAACCCGCCGAAATTGTAAACGTTACGCAATGGTCTGCTCTGCGTTGTGCAGACTACATTCTCTTTTAATACGGGTAATACATTCTTCAGCATCTCTATGTTGTCCCCGTGCGCATGCACAACAATTATCGAGCCAAGCCTGTTTGCGTATATTATGTCTGCAATATTCCCGTCGAGGTCGGTAACCACAATATCCGGTATCACCGCATTGCGTAGAAGAACGGAAGTAGCTCCGTCTGCCGCTATTACAACTGGTTTATGACGAAAAGGAAGAATATCACTATCAAGCCGTTTTTCGCGTATATCCGTCTCCAAACAGGGTGCATTGCCACAGATTATCGCAGTTTTTCCTTTTAGTAGATTCTTTATCGTTTCTTTCGTGCCCTTCCCATTATTGCCTTTATAGCTTATTATCTTAGATGCTTCTCTCGCCGCTCTATCGTCGTTTTCCTGCTCGAAACCAAAATCCTTCAATATTTCCTTGTATGTTGGTTCCCATGTTTTATACCTCATGTTAAATAAATTATAAAAGAAAAGTTTTTAAAAGGAGAAGTTCAAGGGATAAATCCAATTACAATAAATAACTAAATAACTAAAAAGCAGAAATGAGCACAGAAGAAAGAGGAACAGGACATAAATCGGCAGGTAAGGGAAAAGATAAGGCTAATGGTAAAGATAAGATAGTGCATGTAATTTTTGGCTGCGGGAGTGTAGGCTATGCAGTGGCAAAAGAATTGGAAGCGCAGGGGATAGAGGTCGTCATTGTGGATACGGATGAGAAAAAGGTAGAATTGCTGAAGGAGGAGGATTTCGTTGCTTTCGTTGGGGATATAAGCGAACCAAAAGAGATCACCAGGATAAAAAGCGAGGGTGAGCCAGAAGCGTTTTTTGTGTTGAGCAACGACAGCGAAGTGAACAAGAAAGCAGCGAAAAACATAAAAGAAAAATTACCTCAGACATGTTTAATCGTGCGGGTGATTGAACCGGGGGATAAAGAAGATTTAGAGGAGTTAGGCGTTGATGTGACTTTATCCATTCGTAATATAGTGTCAAGAGCGGCGATAGAATCTTTGGAGAGGGTAAAGGCTCAGAGCAAGGCGAAAGAATTAATAGCGATTATAGAAGCGATAAACAAAAAAGGAAAGGGAAAAGGGAAAGGAAAAGGAAAATTAGGTATTGTCGTTCATGACAGCCCGGATTCTGACGCAATCGCTTCTGCTCTTGCACTAAAGCAGATAGCAAAGAACGTGGATGTACCCGCGGATATATTGTATCGCGGAGAAATAGGGCATCACGTGAATCGAGCTTTTGTGAACATTTTGGGGATAGAGATGAGGCAAATAGAGGGTGAGAAAGAATTAAAGGAATATGATAAGTTAGCGCTTATGGACGCCTCCGTTCCGGGTGCAAATAACCTTCTGCCTCCGCCCCCGGAGGGTAATGTGGACATCATCATAGACCATCATGCGGGAAATAATAAGGAGAATGTACATGCGGATTTCTTTGACGTTCGAACAGATAACGGTGCGACTTCAACGATAATGACGAGGTATCTGCAGGAACTGGGCATACCAGTGGACAAAATCTTAGCAACCGCTCTTTTGCAAGGAATAAGAACAGATACGAGCAGTTTTAAGCGCGAGACACACCCCTCGGATTTTTCCGCTGCTGCGTTCCTCCACGTAAAGGCAGATAAAGAGCTTTTAGAGCAAATAGAAACGCCACCTATGTCAACCGAAATGCTAAACGTGATAGGTAATGCGATAGTACACAAAAAGATAAAGGGGAGTTATTTGATAACAAACGTGGGTGCGGTGGTGAATCGGGATGCTATCCCTCAGGCTGCGGATTATCTGCTTAACCTCGAAGGAATCACAACCGCTATTGTAATAGGGCTGTGCGAGGATACGATATGCGTTTCCGGGAGGAGTAAGGACATAAGGGTAAATATAGGCGATGCGTTTGTCCATGCGTTTGAGGAAATGGGTTCTGCAGGCGGGCACGCCACGATGGCTGCGGCACAATTACCGCTGGGCATTTTCAGTGGTATAAAGGATAAAGATACGCTGATACAACTTGCCGAAGATGCGGTGACAAAACGTTTCATGTCTGTTATGAAAGAAGAGAAGAGCGAATAAGCGGTAAATGCGTCTTCTATTGTCGCGGGTTTAAGCGTTGTAAAACTAACATTTGAAATGAGACAATTTATTCTATATGCGAGGAAAGCGGTTACAAGTTCTGATTTCTCGTTAGACGACCTGCCGGGCAGTGGCGGTAGAATGGACCTCATAGCAAGATGTATTTGCAATGCGCTGTGGATAAGTCATGATTTGCGAAGAGACGCCTGCATACATATAGTCGCATGCGGCAGCCCCAACCCACCCGTTGTTATTTCCTTCTACGGGGACAGGTTAAGGAACGTATCGCCAGACGAGAGGAACATAGCAGCGTGGATAAAAAAAGCATTGGCATCAAAGAAACGGAATCCCGGGATACGCATACGCAAAATCAGTTTTCAGCAGTTAATCACAGAGTTAGCATCCGAGGGGAACTTCTTTTATATCCTGCATGAAAAAGGTGGGGATATAGCACGTGTAAAGTTAAAAGAG
>JAUXHM010000132.1 GCA_030621535.1 Candidatus Methanophagales archaeon
TTGTTCATACTGCTGCCCATCCTTTCTGGAAATGCGTCCATTCCGGAAGACCTATCGGCAATAGAAATAGGTGACTTTATCAAAGATTATGTGCACTACTGGCTTACTGCGTTAAGAAGGGTGTTCTAAGGTAAAGTGCTTGGCTTGCTGTTGAAGGCACGGTCACGTTTCTGACGCTGCTTCAAGCCGTTCCTTAAGAAATTTCGTATCCAACGAAGCGAGTAGCCAGCCCGCACGGGGTCCCGAAGGCTGTTTCAACAGTGTGACATAAATCGCTTTGAATACCTCTTTCGCTTCTATGTTTGTAGCAGAAGCAACCTCGTATATTTTATCATGCCACGCCGAAGCATCCAGGCTCGTACCTTCCTTTAGTTCGCCCGCTATCCGCTTCAATGCGGTTCTCTGCTCTACTGACAACTTCTTTATCTCTTCTGTCGGCAGCGCCGATTGCAATTCGAACTTTACGTTTTGGGGCGCATATTTCCGCAGCCAATTCTCCACATATACCGCCTTTTTCCTTAACTCCTCCATTTCCTCCGCGTCATCCGCATGAACTTCGTATCCGCTTCTTTTAATAACTTCAAGGAGTTCCGGTAACTGGAACTGGAACTCACCACGTGCAATTTGCACGAGCGTTATGAAATGCCTGAACGGTATTTTACCTGCAACACCTCTTCCTATTCCCCCTATTTCTCGCTCGTATTCGTCTATCAGGTGCAGTAGAGGCAAACCCGGGTCGAATTCTATGTGCTTATCCGGTCTCACTCTCGAAATAACGTGCTTTAAAATCTCCGGCGGTATGGTTTCTAACATCTCGTGCACCGGGATATTCGTTCCCCGGGATGAGGACATAGCCGTGACTTTCGCCTTCGTGCCTTCTCGCTCCTTCCTCTTCAACAGGATATGTTCAAAAGGGATAGGATACGGCGCTTCGTAATTGTAGATTTCTGCTGATATCCTCTTCCCTGTATCGTAAGACCCGCCAGGCGCGGCATGGTCCTTGCCAAAAGGCTCGACGGTAACGCCCAGGATTTTCCATCTCGCCGCCCAGTCTATCCGCCACGCTAATTTACCACCGCCTTTAAACGAAGCAACGCCCTTATTTCCACATTCGCATTCATAATATGCCTCTTCCTTACCCATGTCGTACCCCGTTACAATTGCGGATGTGATTCTGCCACAAGCATCACAGAGAGGATTGAAAGGTGTCCATTCCGCTGGCACTTTCCTACCCGAGACTTCCCTTATTATCCTCAACAAATCTTCTTTTCTCGCAATCGCTTCCTTTATCGTATCCACGTACATCCCTGACTTATACATCTCATCAGCCCTGAAAATCTCTATTTTTATGCCTAAAATGTCCAAAGAATCAAGGAACGGCTGTAGAAAGTGGTCTGCATAAGACGAATGGCATCCCTCCGGGTCTGGTATTTCCGACAGTGGTTTTCCTACGTGCGCTTCGTATTCTTCGGGAAGAAAAGGGTATCTCCTCCGTAGCGGGTCAAAAGTGTCCGCGACATAGATAAGTTTTGCTTCCACGCCCATGTCCACGAGAGCGGAACAGACCGCATCTCCAGTTATTATCTCTCGCAGATTCCCCACGTGAATGTCTCCTGAGGGCGTAATACCCGTAGCAACAACATGCTCTTTCTCTTTCCTTCGCTCCACGATGTCCTTTGCGATTGCTAACGACCAGTGCATTTTTGTTAATAATATTGTAGTGATGAGACGTTTTAAAACTAACTGAGTTACATTCTGTTATCAAAAAACTTTTAAGTACTGAGTTCTAAGACACAGATTAACGCTGATTAACACATATTTAAAGTAGTTAAATACAACTCCTAAAAACTTAATAATCTGGACCGTAGCGTGTCTGTGTAAATCCGTGAAATCTGTGTCAGAAAAAAGTTTCTTTCTTCGGTAAGTAAAAATAGATAAAAAGAAAGTGAATTCTTCACAAGACCATGAAAAGGATTGAAGTAAGGATAAGGGATGCGAAAGATGAAGAATTGAAGCGTATAAGTGAGGATATGGGGCTCTCGCTGAATTTAGAGGAGACGAAGAGAGTAAAACGATATTTCGTTGCGAAAAAGCGAGAACCGACGGATGTGGAATTACAAAGCATTGCACAAGCGTGGTCGGAGCATTGCTGTTACAAGAGTTCAAAAAGAATCTTGCAGAAGTTCATTTTTGGCATAGAAGCGCCGCAAAATATGCTGGTGATAAAAGAAGATGCGGGTGTAGTGGAATTTGATGAAGAACATGCTTATGTTGTGGCATTCGAGAGTCACAATCACCCTTCGGCAGTCGAACCGTACGGAGGCGCGGCAACCGGAATAGGTGGCATTGTCCGGGACGTAGTCTGCATGGGTGCACAGCCCATTGCTTTGATAGACCCTCTGTTCTTCGGGCAGCTGAGTCATCCAGACGAAAAACTTCCTGTGGGGATAAAGCATCCGCGGTTTTTGTTTGATGGTGTCGTTTCCGGGATAGGCGACTACGGGAATCGAATAGGCATTCCAACCTGTGCAGGCATGATTTATTTCGATGATGGTTATGTAGGCAATTGCGTGGTGAACGTGGGCTGCGTGGGAATAATGAATAAGGCAGATCTGAGCAGAAGCAGGGCGAAGCCAGGCGAAGTGCTTGTTCTGGTCGGCGGTAAAACAGGCAGGGATGGCATACACGGCGTTACTTTTGCTTCCGTTGAGTTAACGGGTGAAGAGGAATCGCGAAGTGCCGTTCAAGTTGGCGACCCGATAACGAAAGAACCGCTAATGCATGCTATATCGGAAGCAAATGAGAAGGGGCTGATAAGCGGGATGAAAGACCTCGGTGGTGGCGGCTTATCCTGTGCCGTGAGCGAGATGAGCCATGCGGGAGGATGCGGTGCCGACGTCCATTTAGAGCGTGTAAAGCTAAAGGAAGAGGGACTCGACGGATGGGAGATATGGGTTTCAGAATCGCAGGAACGGTTTTTAATCGCCGTTTCGAGGGACAACGTAGAAGGATTGCTTGCGATATTCGATAAGTGGGACGTAGATGCCGTGACTATTGGACAAACTTTAGGAAAGTTTGATCAACAAACTTTTAAAAAAAGTTTAATCAAAAACGCTTCGCATGCTTCGCAACAAACTTTTAAGAAAAGTTCACAGATACGGATTTTTTATGAGGGAGAACTCATATTTGAGCTGGATACGGATTTTCTTGTTGCATGTCCTATTCATGACCGTCCAAAGGAGATAAGGACTAAAGAGAAGGCAGAAGAGATTGCAATAAACGAACTGGCAGACTACAACGAGGTTTTAACGCGGTTGCTCGCCGCACCAAACATTACCTCGAAGGAAAGTATCATAAGACAATATGACCACGAAGTGCGGGCTTCTACCGTACTAAAACCGATGCAGGGGGTAATAGGGAAACAGACGCATGGCGATGCCGCGGTGATCAAGCCGTTGGAGAAGTCCTATAAAGGGCTTGCCATTACCTCTGATGTGAATCCGTCCTTTTGCAAACTAAATCCGTTCTGGGGTGCTGC
>JAUXHM010000063.1 GCA_030621535.1 Candidatus Methanophagales archaeon
TTCTTCATCACGCCAAGGTATTCGGCTACATTTTCCAGTTTCTTCACCTTCACGCTGTCCAGATCGCGCTTTGCGAGTTTGAAAAGGTCAACGTTCAGCCGCCCCGTGATGTTTACTCCTGGCAACGCACCACCCCTCTCCTTGTCATACTGCACCGTGCTGCCATCCGCACCTACGGTTAAACGAATCCTGTGCATTTTCGCACGTTCCCTTATGTACTGCCAATCAAAGGCGTCAGAATTATAGCCCACGATAACATCCGGCTGGAATTGCGCTACAAAGTACAAAAAATCGGTTATTACTTTTTTATCCCCTTTTTCCGTCCATCCCTCTTCTTCCATCATGAACAGCTTTGCTTTGACTTCTTTTCCTATACCTTCGGTGTATGCAGCCGAAATGATTGTTATCGGGTCGTTTTTCGCCGATGGCATTCCATACCCGCTCAGCGTAGCCATTTCGCAGTCAAAAGCGAGGATTTTTAGCACTGGCAGGTCACCCCCGCCGCCCATTTTTTTGTACGATATGTCCGAGGCAAGAATAGCCGTATTGGCATAGTCCAATTCTATTTCTTCGCCCATCACGTTTACGCCGTCAAAAGGTCTCAGTTGTTTGTCTATCAAGTACCGAATGGAAAATAGAATGTCTGCTTCAAGCACGGTAAGACCTGCTTTTTTGACTGCCTCTCGCAGCAGCGGAACGTGCCTCGGATGTTCAGCATAAATTTTTAGCCCTCTCTGTTCAACACCGAGTAATTTCTTCTGGCAAAATTCCACTCGCTTAACGCTTATTTGTTCGTCTCCTCTATCCACTCGGATTTTTTCTACCACTCCCTTAGTTTCTTCAATATCTCGGTAGGGGTAAGAATGGAAATGAGAATGGAGAAAGGCGTAAAAATACGGCTCGAAACTTTTGTCTAACACAACAAAAACCTTTCCTGATTTGCTCTTGCACCATAGTCGTATCACCGGCTTTTCGTTCCCTGTATCGTCTCTCTCCGTTATATAATCAATGTCCAGTAGAAAACCTTCTTTTTCCATTCTCGTTTCTCTTTTTATTGTATATAACGTACAACTTCCTTCTATTTAATCCGTTCACGCTCCCACTAAATAAATTTTTAAAATGGCAGTTTAATTTCTAATTTATCCAGTCGAGCGGAAGAAATGAAAAAAATCATTATTGGTGGTGGAAGAGCAGGGCGAGATCTGGCAGCTCAGTTACCCGAATCTGTAATTATTGAGATAAACACGGAAAAGCGTGAGAAACTTCTGGGATTAGCGGGCGTAGAGGTAATTATAGGCGATGGAAGCGAAGAAGAATTGCTAAAGCGAGTGGGTTTGGATGATGCCGAGGCGTTTATATCGCTCACGGGCAATGACGATGTCAATTATCGAGCAGCAGCTATTGCGAAGAAATACGGTGTCCCTAAGATAATTGTTCGGGTAGAAGATCCGGAAGACCGAGAGAGGTTTCAGAAGCTGGGCATTGAATCCATCATGTTTCCTACAAAGATAGTTGCGAATCTCATTAGTGATATGATGCGTTCTGGCTTTGATGCTGAAGCAACCGAAATTCGCACACATTTCGAAAAAATCCTCGTTCCAATCCTCAGTAAAAATACGGTGGATAAGGCGTTCAAAGAAGCTTTGTTCGTTGCTTCCGTCGCGAGGGCGGAGGTCACTGCTGTATCGTCTATGGAGATAGACAGGCAAGAGATGGAATCCCGGGCAGTGGAGATGGGTGTGCCGCTCAAGATATTGTCGGAAGAGGAAAAATTGATGGACATTATAAAAAAGCACCTGCATTATCCCGGCTGTATAATATTAGACATCCTAAAAGAACACTCCTATCACCCGGATTGTATAATAATAGACCACGAAGAACTTGGCATCCTGGATAAATTGTTCAACAGAAGTGTCGTTTTGAAGCTGATAAAATGCGCTTCCTGCCCGGTGCTTGTTGCGCGAACGTTCAGGTATTACGAACGCGTTCTTGCACTTCTGGATTCATCTGATGTATCTGCGAGTGTTGGAAGGCACGCGGTTCAGATAGCGCATTCGTGCGGGGCTGAGTTGCATTTACTCATTCTTGAGATTGTTCCAGGTGAGTCGATTGACGGGATAAAGAAGATGGGAAAAAAAGGAAACGTACGGATTATTGAAAAGTGGGTGGAAGGTAACCCGATGATAGAAGCGGTAAAAGAGGTAAAAAGTGGGAATTACGAGCTCGCAGTGATTCCCTGGAGAGGAACGGGTGTCATAAGGTCAGACCTGATAAGGAAAATAGTAAACGATGCTCCCTGTTCTGTTCTGACGGTTGTGTGATGTCTATGATAATAAGTCCCTATTTCCCTTTATTTGCGATTGCAGTCTTTGCGTTCCTGATCCCTATTCTTTCCGATAGAATAGGCGTCCCGGCAGTGGTTGGGGAGATTATATGCGGGATTATTATCGGGCGGAGTGTGCTGGGGATTTTTAGTGGGGAGGAGGAGGGAATAGCATTTCTCGCAAGCTTTGGATTTATATTCCTAATGTTCTTGGTGGGTATGGAGATAGACTTCTCGCAGGTTGAAGTTCATGGAGCAAAGTTGTTCGTGCTCGGGACGCTTATATTTATCATCACACTCGCCATTTCGATGTTCTTGACGCATCAAATGGGTTACGGGTTCTACATGGCACTTGTGCTTTCTACTTCTTCGGTAGGGTTGATATTGCCAACGATAAAGGAACAGGGGCTGTTAAAGAGTGAACTTGGACAGACAATAATCATCTCGGCTTTTGTCGCTGATTTTACCACCATGCTGCTCCTTACGGTGCATACGCTCTACCACGAGAAGGGGATAACGTGGGAGATGCTTTTAATTGCGCTTATTTTCATGTTGTTTTTTGCAGTGTATTACGCGGGTAAGCTCGTAATCTGGCACTATCCCGAGCGACTTTCAAAATGGTTTAAATCAGACCACCCGTCAGAGATAGGCGTAAGGGCTTCCTTCGCATTGCTACTTGTATTCGTTGTTTTAGCGGAGGTAGTGGGTGTGGAAGCCATACTTGGCGCGTTTCTCGCCGGCGTGATGCTCTCCCTTTTGTTCCGCGGTGGTACGGTTCTGGAACAAAAACTCTACGGAATAGGATACGGATTTCTCATACCGATATTCTTTATAAGCGTAGGAATGCAGTTTGACCTTGGAGCTTTAGCGCGAGGAGGGATTTATTTTGTTCCAGTGCTACTTTTAATCGCATTCGTGGTGAAGATAGTGCCGTCGCTGCTTTTTCTCGTACGGCATTCATTGAGGGATAGCATTTCTGCCGGTGTTTTGCTTTCTTCGAGATTGAGCTTGATAATCGCGGTGGCTGCGGTTGGGATGAAACTTGATTTAATAACGACTGCACTGGGTTCGGCAATTATTTTGCTTGCGATAATAACAAGCATTAGCTGCCCTACCATTTTCAAGAAGATGCACCAGAAGGAATAGCAAAGGGTTTAAATATTCTGCAAGCAATATATTCAAAAGAGATAATTTGAGCTATGGCATCACGGATATAAATTAAAAGGCGTGGGGAAAATTAGGGAAAAATGGCAAAGCAGAAGCTAAGTGGTGCGGAAATAGTAGTGGAGGAGTTGAAGACGGAAGGAGCGGAAGTAGCCTTTGGAATACCTGGGGGAGTTCTGTTAGACTTGTACGATGTGCTGTACAAGGAAGAGACGATAAGACACATATTAATGAGGCATGAGCAATGTGCGGCGCACGCTGCCGACGGCTATGCACGTGTGTCAGGTAAAGCGGGCGTTTGTATTGCCACTTCAGGTCCCGGCGCCACGAACCTCGTTACGGGACTGGCGAATGCAAACATGGATTCTTCGCCTGTGGTGGCATTAACGGGACAAGTACCGACCTCTGTAATAGGCACAAACGCATTCCAGGAAGCCAGCACCTTCACTATCACCATGCCCATCACGAAACATAACTTCCTCGTAAAAAGAACGGAAGATTTACCCAAGATCATCCATAATGCTTTTTATATTGCCAATACCGGAAGGAAAGGGGTTGTTTTGGTTGACCTGCCAAATGACATTTTAGCAGGCGTAGCGGAGGTGGATTTACATCCGAAGGAGACTTTTGCTGGCTATAAACCGAATATAAAGCCGAATCAAGTGCAAATAAAGCGAGTTGTTGAGATATTAGCAAATGCGGAGCGACCTCTTATACTGGCAGGTGGGGGTGTTATCAGCGCTGATGCTGCGGCGGAGTTATGTCATTTAGCGGATTTTCTTGGTGCTCCCGTAGTAACAACGCTTATGGGTAAAGGGGCGATTCCTGAGAATCACCCTTTCTGCTTGGGCATGGCAGGGATGCATGGACAGCTCTATGCGAACAGAGCGATTAACGAATGCGATGCTCTGCTTGCCTTAGGGACGCGATTCAGTGACAGAACCACGGGCTGGCAATTAGACCAATTTGCTCCGGATGCCACTATAATACACGTGGACATAGATACCGCGGAGATAAACAAGAACATACAGGTGGATATACCGATTGTAGGAGATGTAAAACTCGCACTGTCGGGAATATTAAAGTTGCTGGAGAAAAAGAGAGCGAAGAAAAGTGGGAGCGAATGGGAGAAGAGAATAAAAAAGATGCACTCGGCATGTGACTCGTGTGTAGAAGATATATCAAGGGAAGGAGCATCGGTATCAGATATATTAATAAAAGAAATCAGCAAAATCCTGGATGACGATGCAATCGTCACAACAGAAGTGGGGCAGTGTCAGATGTTTGCAGCGCATTATTACATGACGAGGAAGCCCCGCACTTTTATCTCTTCCGGCGGGCTGGGGACAATGGGATTTGGATTCCCGGCAGCAATAGGAGCAAAGGTTGCGGCTCCAGATAAAAAAGTCGTGGACATAGCAGGGGACGGAAGTTTCCTGATGACCTGTCAAGATTTGGCTACCTGCGTTGAGAACGATATACAGGTGGTAGTGTGCATCTTGGACAACAGGTATTTAGGGATGGTAAGGCAGTGGCAGGAGCTGTTCTATGAAAAGAAATACGCGCATACAGGTTTGGGAATAACGCCGGATTTTGTTAAGCTGGCGGAAGCGTTTGGATGCTATGGCGAGCGAGTGGAAAAGCCAGAGGATTTGAAAGACGCATTAAACAACGCATTTGAGTCAGGAAAGCCCGCCGTGCTTGATATGATTGTAGGTAAGGATGATAAGATATTACCCATGATACCCCCCGGTGGTGGTATAACGGGAATGATAGGAACAGAAAGATGCAAACGCATATAATTTCGTTATTGGTGGAGGATAATCCGGGGGTGCTTACGAGAATGTCGGGCATGTTCACCCAGCGAGGAATCAATATCACCTCGCTTACGGTTTCTCCATGCGAGAAGGAAAGGTTATCGAGGATGACGGTGGCGATAGAGGGTTCTGAGAGCGAGCTGGAGATGGTAAGGAAGCAGCTCAGCAACCTGATAGAAGTGATAAAAGTGGTGGATTTGAAAGAGAGCGAGGCGATTATCAGGGATTTGTGTCTGCTGAAGGTGCATGCAAAGGATCCAGAAGCTCGTTCAGAGGTGATGCAGCTTGCGGAATCTTACGGAGCGAAAATATTGGATGCTGCGTTGGATTCCGTAACACTTGAACTTACGGAAGAGCCAAAAAAGATAGACAGGTTCGTGGATTTGATGCGCCATTTTGGTGTGAAACAGTTGTTCAGGACGGGGGTTACGGCGATTGGGATAAGTGCGGGTGTGGAGAAGTAGAAAAGAGATACATGAGTTCGCTTTTTGTGAAAGGGTATTCGAAAAAGTTTTAAACGGAGAAAAATAAATACAGCATCTGTAAGGCGAAACAAAAGAAAAAAATCGGGTGAAACCATGAGTCGAGAAGCGATGGTGAAAATCGGGAAGAAGTTTGCACTGCACATTCCAGAGGCTCTTGCAGAGAGGTTTGGCCTGAGAGAGGGAGGCAAGATGAGCCTTTGCATTGAAGGGGACAAACTCGTTTTGGAGCCGATAGGGCTAAAAGACGCTGTGGAGCTTGCAGTCAAAGGAAAGAAGTTTGCATCCCTTAGTTTTGAAGAAGTGGAAAAAATAACGCAGAGGTTTTCCTCAACGCCTTGAAGCTGCGGCGAGCGGGGCATACTGACTTCATAGATTGCTTGCTCTATGCGATTTCGCTCAGAGAAGATTTGAAATTTTTGTCATTCGATACAGAACTCAAAGAATTCGTGCAGAAAAGAGGATTTGACGACCCTATTTTAGTCCCCGAGATATGAAACGAAAATGATTGTAATTATTCAAAAAAGCAACATTTATAAATATAATAAAATTACTTACAAGAAAATAGAAAATAAATTATTGACACAGATTAACGCTTGTGGGCTCTGCCCACGGTAGAGTAGGAGGAGGTCTTTCGACCTCCGTCCCCTCATCGAACCGCACGTACGGATTTCCCGTATACGGCTCTCCTTTGGCGTTGCCCCATTACAGGGAGTGAGATTACCACGCAGGGTTCAAGAGCGATGACAAAGAT
>JAUXHM010000087.1 GCA_030621535.1 Candidatus Methanophagales archaeon
CTTTTAGCTTTGTCGCAGTCAAAAAAGAACAGGGTAATTTGACCGTTGCTTCTAATGTTTCCATGCTCATCACCAATAGTTGATTATGTTTTATAGGTTATTAAATCACGCACAATGTCATCACCAATACCACGTTTTCTTGGAGTGGTATCCATCTATCTTCATCGAATGGTAACGTGATAAGTGACAATGATATATTTGAAAATCATGACGGCATTTATTTGTACAATTCCAATAACAACTTGATTTACCATAACAATCTTCGGGATAACACAGAACAAGCATACGATAACACAGGCACAAATTCATGGGATAATGGTGCAACAGAAGGAGGAAATTATTGGTCGGATCATAGTAGTTGTATCGGAAACCCAAGCGATGGTTCCCAGCCCTATTATATTGACTCTGAAAGTATAGATCATTATCCGTTCCAGGACCCAAATGGCTGGTTAGAAGAAAACATAGCACCTGTGGCGTCATTCACGTATTCACCAGTAAACCCGGTTGTAGATCAAACAGTAGCTTTTGATCTTTCTTCATCCTACGATCCAGATGGCCAAATTGTTTATTATCACTTACTTTTTGGAGATGGTGCAGAGACTGAGGGGGCGTGGCCAACAACAGGGCATAGTTATTCTTCTGCAGGAAATTATACTGTAACGCTAACCGTAACCGACGATGGCGGAACAACTGACACCGCAAGTAAAGTAGTAGCAGTAATAGCACAGCAAGGTAACGATTTTGACACGCGGCAATCCGAAAATCCATATCCAAGCCTCTCCGGCACGCACACCGGTACAATCACACCGAGTCAAGATATAACAGTGCAAAAACTTTACACCTATCCCTGCGCAGGCACTGGTGGTCATACCGAATCCGTGCGGATTTCCGGTAATGGGAAAGACGAAAGCGCTTCCTGGAACGGTTACACGGAAGATAGGGATACAATCACCTTTGATTCGTCTTTCACCTTAGAATCTGGCAAAACATACAACTACGTCATAATAACCGGCTCGTATCCGCAGATACATCATACGAAGGAACTGCAAACGGATTACGGCTGGCTAAACTGCACTAAATTCACAGATGCAAATGGAAAAGAGTATGACGATTGGATACCTGCCATCAGGTTGGGCACATAAAAGTATATTTTGTCACGTTTTCGTCTTAAACGAATAGTTTTTTAAGGTCATAAATCCATCTATTAGTACAACGCGAAAAATGGCTAAAAAACTTACCGAAGGAGAAATGCTGGAAGAGGCATTGAAAGACCCCAAAATAAAAAGTGTTTGGGTGCGTTGAAGGATATAATCCCTGAAGCGGTTGCCGAATACAAAGAGAGAAAAGAGCATGAGCGTTCTACTGATAGCTGAGACCAATTGGCTGGAGAACATCGTGCTGGCACAAGATTCTACATCTGCGTACCTAATGCGACTTGCACGAACCGAGAAAATGGTTATTGCTGTTCCAGAATACTCTTTTTATGAAGCAGATGGCTCTTTGAATCGGAAACTTATAAAACGTGCCGAGAGAATAGATGAGGCTTTATCATAGCAAAAAAATGTTTAAATAAGAAGTGAAAAATGAGCACCAAGACCTTATCTTTACCAGAAGAGGTATATGTACGATTTGATGCAGAGTGGAGAGGAGGAGAAAGTTTTAACGATGTCATCACGCGGTTAACCGATAAGAAAACGCTGACGAATATAGTTGAATCTCCAAGCATCCACGGCATGCGTACCAGCACAATCGTGCAGAATCAAGATATAACCGTGATAACCGTGCAAAAACTTTACTCCTATCCCTGCGCAGGTACTGGCGGGCATACTGAATCTGTCAGTATTTCCGGAAATGAGGTGGGCGAGCGGGATTCCTGGAACGGTTACGCAGAAGACGGGGATACCATCACTTTTGATTCGTCATTCACCTTAGAAGTCGGCAAAATCAACGCCCACAAAATAGAAACAGGCTCATATCCACAGATTCATCATACGAAGGAACTGCAAACAGAAACCGGCTGGCTAAACTGCACTAAATTCACAGATGCGAATGGAAAAGAGTATAAGGATTGGATACCCGCGATAAGATTATGGATAGAATAAAGGAGGTGAAACAAAAATAATGGCTGAAATACTAATAAAAGGGAATAAACCCGAATCAATCATGCCTATTTTGGATTCTGCTATCCGTAACCAGTTAAAGTTGCTCAAGACGAGTATAAACAAAACAAAACTAAGAATCAGTAGTTTTGAGCAGAAATACAATATGTCCTCCGAGCAATTCGTGCAGAAGATAAGAGAGGGAATGGACGATGACAATCTCGACTTTGTCGAATGGATTGGCGAGACAAAAATACTGAAAAGATTGGAAGAGGAATATAATGAATTGGAGGGATTACAAATTTGCTTGTGAGCGAATATTTTCGACATCTAAGAAGTGTTATTGACACCTGTGAAGTGATTACGGCAAAAGAGATATTAGAGGACGAACGCTCAGACTATTTGGGATTTTTCAAGGCTACGCTTTATTTCCATGACGGAACTGTCTTGCACGTAAGGGAATATGTCTTCACTCGTTTTGCCGTTGAACGAGAAGCATATGTTTACCATTATCAAGACGAAAATAACAATCGGATCTTCAGATATGACAACACAGAACATTTCCCCGATTTATCTAATTTCCCAGATCATAAGCACACGCTAAAAAATGTAGTTACCTCCTCAGCACCTACCTTTGAGGCGGTTTTGGAAGAAATTACGCAATTACGGATGTGATAAATATAAAAAAGTATATTTTGTCACGCTTCAGTCTTAAACGAATAGTTTTTTTAAGGTCATAACTACATCTATTAGTACAACGCGGAAAATGGCTAAAAACTTACCGAATGCGAAATGCTGGAAGTGGCATTGAAATACCCAAAATAAAAAGTGTTTGGGGTGCGTTGAATGACATAATCCCTGAAGCGGTTGCCGAATACTCTTTTTAATTGCGTATAAAGTACAACTTTCTCACACTTTTTACGCTTTAAATCCTATTAATCTGCGATCATCTGCGTCCGATTACTATTTTGCTACAACTAAAAAGTTATTAGTACTGGATTCTTTTTGAACTAAAAGACCTATGCTAAAAGAACACAATTGCATCTACCGGAACCGGGAACACATCTCGGAATCAAAAGACAAAGTAGTAGCAGAAGTGCCTTTATCCATCTTCATCAACGGCAGCCATTTTGTCACGACTACTTTAAGCCCGCAAATGACGAAAGAGTTTGTCATCGGCTTTTTATTTACCGAAATGGTTATAACCCAGCTTGATGAGCTCGAATCATTGCAGGTCGCGGATAATATCGCAACCGTGAAACTAAACCAGCCTTTAACCGTAACGCCAAAAAAACGGTCATTCCTGGGCAAATCGAACCTACCCGCGATAAGGTCTGAGTTGCAGCTTGATGCAGACGCTATATTTGATGCGGTCAACTCCATATTGAATTCCGAGTTGCATAAAGCTACGGGTGGTGTGCATGTAGTTGGACTATTCGACGGAAACGGTAAGATATGCGTATCCGAAGATATAGGCCGGCATAACGCGCTGGATAAGGTTATAGGCTTCGGGTTAACAAGAAATATAGACCTTGAAACGACTTTTGTGGTTTGCACAAGCCGGATTTCGTCCGAACTGGTATTGAAGTGTTCAGTAGCGAATATTCCTGTATTAGCGTCAAGAAGTGCTACCACGAGTTTGGCGATTGAACTCGCGGCGAAGACCGGGTTGTGTATTATCGGATTCGTGCGGGACGAACGGATGAACATATATACACACACGGAACGGATAGTTTCTCGGCTTCACAAGAATAAACAATAAAGCATAAAATCCAAAAATAAATATTGACACTAATTAACGCAGAAGAACTCAAATCCGTGTAAATCCGTCTAAATCTGTGTCATAAATAGGTAGCAGTTCTACTTTATCTACAATGAATCGTTAATTCCGGGCGGATTCTTTTAGACAGCCCTCAATCTTTCAAGCTCTTCTCCGCCTTTTATCTTCAACACGAAAGCCCCATGACATGGCTTTATATACGGAAATATTACATGGTCACCTTCTATACCAACCAATATCGGTGGAATACCAATCAAATAAATGTCAAATAATTTATACCCGGGTTTGACCTCGTAAACCTCTTTTATATTCGTCTTTATATAATCCCGGCCTTCTTTAAACGAAATATTCGATAGCACTATCTCATAGTCCATCAATTCTATACAGCCCATCTTTTCACCTCTTTTATCATAATATCTACCTTATTCTTCAGTGGAATAGGATTATGAACAGCTTTGGCCACGAGCATCTCGCATTTGAACTCGATCAGCTTCGTGAGTGCCTCAACATCAGGTCCAAAAAGGATTGCGAATAGTTTTGCGTTTGACATGCTCTGTATAGTAGCAAGATACGAAATCCCGGCATCGTTATGCACGAAAACGCTGCACAACTCGAATTCTAGCCGCTCTTCGGCAAGTGCAGCGATACAAGTATCCAGTATTATCATCTTCTCGACATCCACGTAATGCCCTTCCGGGTCCGCGACTTTCAGTAGCTTGAGCGCAGCGTCTGTGCCCGCTATGAATACATCCAGCCCTGCGGTTTTTAATCTGCTTGCAAGGTATAGTGCAATACTCGTCTGAACTGGTACTTCCGGACATCCCAAAAGCAGCAATGCCTTTTTAGTCATCTACCTTCTATAGCTCCTCTTGTCTCTGAAACGTTCAACATCCTTTCATAATCGCTAGCCCTATAAAAACTACTAGTTCGCAATGCGTAACACATTCTCATTCGTCTTTTTCCACGCGCGTTGACTCACCAACATGAACCTTGGCATTTGCAATAAAATCGTCCCACATTGACATAACAATCGTTGCACAGTTTTTTACCGCCATATTCCTTTGGATCCTCGGTTTCCTTTCCACATATCTCGCATTCTACCATCTCTGTCTTCACCCCCTAAACAACCATTCATATCGCCATTCCAGGCAAAAAGCTGTATGGACAACCCGAAACATCTTAAGGTAACTAAGTTGGTTCATCCCTCCATAACAATCCTGATTTTTTCGCCCGTCTTTGGATCAATCATTTTCAGCCGATCGGGCTCTTCTAAACTACCCACGATATTAACCGCGGAAACGGGTCGTATTTCCGTTTCGGATTCGCTTATAGGCGTCTTCCCGTAAAAAATGCAGAGTGCGTTCCCAGTAGGCCAATACCCGATGTCGCCTTTGCTTACAATTTCCTG
>JAUXHM010000129.1 GCA_030621535.1 Candidatus Methanophagales archaeon
AGATTAACACAGATAGAGGATAACAATCAACAATGTCAAACTTAAATAAATAAGTCCGTGCCGTGTAAATCAGTGTAAATCTGTGTCTTAAATAGAAGGAAGTTATACTTTATATACAACCAGAAATCCGAGATTTTTCTTGTGTAAATCTGTGTAATCTTGTAGTTACAAAAATAAACGATGCTCCGGTCGGGATTCGAACCCGAGTCATCGGCTCGAAAGGCCGAAATGATTGGCCGAGCTACACTACCGGAGCACAATTAATTAATTCTATTTCTAAAGAAAAATAAAAAGGGAAAAGGTTCTTTGATAAACCTTCTCTGATGGTTTACATAAGAAAAGGGTTTGTTTGGATTTAGCCGAACAGCGAAGCAAGTCCTTCCATTCCAGTCTCTTCTGCTTTTTCCTCTTCTTCCTCTTTCTTTTTCTCTTCCTTTTTCGTTTCCGCTGCTGCTTTCGGTGCTTCTGCTGCTGCTTGAGCGGGCATTGCCGCTGGTGCAGGTGCCATTGCTGCAGGTGCATAAGCAGGCTGGGCTTGAGCCATCGCCTCGTCTATGTTGACATCGCTAAGAGCGGATATCAGTGCTTTTATTCGCCCCTTATCTGATTCTGTCCCTGCTGCTTTCATTATCGCTGCTATTCCTTTCTCTGTAATCTCCTTACCGGAGTCGTGCAGGAGCAACGCAGCATATATATATTCCATTTGTTCGTTCTACCTCCTTCTCTTCTATTATTCCTTTATTCTTTAAATTATACTTATATAAAAATAGTGGTATAAGTATGTTTCATTGATACTGTGTCAATCCGCTAAAATTGCAAATAATGAACCACGAGATTCCACAAGATTAACGCAACACTTTCTTTCTTTTCCAAAGAAAGAACCTGTGCTAAGAAAGAAAAAATTATTTGTTTTTCTTTTAGCACAAACCTTTCTTTAGAAAAGAAAGCTTTACCAAAGAAACTGGTACTTTTAGTAAAGGTTTTTGCGAAGCAAAAAAGTTTTTTGCAAAAAGAAAAAGTGTTGTGTAACCTTCACCGAGGACAGAAAGATGACCGTGAAAGAGGAAATATCGGCTAAAGACAGAGCATTATTCGAAGCAGGCATCAAATTAGGTGCGCTCTATCACCAGTTTATCGGCACACCGGTGAGCACGAAAACCGTGAGGGTGCTGGAGACCGCGATAGAAAAAAGTGTATCGCTTCAACCCTGGGTAAGCGCCGTGAAAGTGAAAATAGACAGAGAAAAGGTGAGGAAGTGGGAACGCGAGGGTCAATTCAAATATTGTGAGTTACGAGGCGAAATGCTGGATGTGGAAGTCGTGGTCGGGTACGAAGAGGTGGAAGTGCATGCGAGGGTGAAATATGAGGATGAGATGGGTTATCCTTTGATGCGTGTTGAAAAAGTCGTTTTAATAAATCGGAACAAATCCTCTATCAGGTCCAGCGCTTCCGGAAGTATCACAAACACCGCGTAGGCAATAGCAATCAACGCAATCATCGAGCCTATCCTCGCTAATACTTCGTGTGCGATAAAAAAGCTGTGTAAAGGGGAGCCAAACCATTGCTCAAAGTATGCGGCGCCGACTAATGCGTTTCTTAATATGTTTAATCCGTATATAACAGGAACAGAGACACAAAAGGCTTTTAGCTTTCTTCCTATCGGAGCGGTTACACCAAAAACCACACCCATAAAAAGAGCCATACTTTGTATCGCAGTGCAAGCTAAGATTATCTCTATCGGTTTGTAGACCTCATGAAAGGAACTGCTGGTTGAGTAAATGCTGGATGGAGGCACCATATAAACGCCCACGTTGAGCAGATTCAGCATCATAACGCTCAGTTTAGCGGTGACGAAAATAAGTAAATCGCCAAGAAGAGCAAATTCAGAAAACGGGAAGTAAAAGACCGCGGTTATAAGTGCAATTTTTGTTACCAAGAAAAATAAATCAAGGACTTTGTAGTCCTTGTAAATGTTTAGCTTTCCATCTCCTTTTCTGGCAAAGAACTTTCTCATTTTGTAAAGATTTAGCTTCTTAGCTTCTTTTCTGACAATAAACTTTTCTTCATCGACTATTACCCATTCATCCTCTTTTCCTTTCGTAATAAGGGCATTATCAGAAAGTGAAAATCCATTGGTTTTGAACGCCTTCTTCAAGTCTTCCGAGAAGATGCCTTTCTCCAAGTCTTCTTCAAATCTTATGTCCGTCCTAAATAAAAACAAATCCTCGTTTTCACTTGTTTTTAACAAAAGTAAGGCTAAGAGGAGCGAGAAGGCGAGAAATATCAGCGCGAAAGACGTGCGAACGTAGTCCTCCAACAATAAACAGCGCAACGTTTCGAAATAGCAGTAACAGGCAAAAGAGACCCAGCCTAAAGCGCCCACTAATTTTCCAAACCACGATGAATAGAAAACATCATCTGACTCTTTACGGCGGAACAACAGCGCCAGAAGGAAAAGAGCTATTGCAATAAACGGGAGGGCGGATTGTAAAATCATTTACTAACACATAATGGTTTTACTTTATTAAAAGATTGGGATTCGTAAGAAAAGCAAGTGTTTCGGGTTGTTTAATTAGCTCGTACATTTCCGTTTCTTTGCTCAGGTTCCGGCTCAGGTTCAGGTTTAGTCCAAGTTCCTTTTCTACATCCGATGGTCTCAAGAATCTGATATCAGGCACATCCCCATGCTTCGCGTTCTTTACAAACTCGCCATTTGTCAGCTCGAAATAAGCTGCACCGCCCTTCATCTTTATCGGCTCATATATTGACGAGAATGCGTTTGCAACCCAGTTCGCCATCTTTAAAGTCGTTTCAGACGGGTTTATCGTCACGTGCCCGTAATTAGGCGGGATTAAGACTTTATCGCCTTTCTTTGCCTTTACTACCACTACGTCCGTTATTCGCTCCGTACCTCTTTCCTGTTCCCTGCGCTGTAAGAGATAATGCGCTTTGCCTTCCAATACTTCATACAGCTCAGGATAGGTCATCTTTGAACCGGGTAGGGACGGATGATAGTGTCCTGCAGTTTTAACGAATTCCAAGCCGAGCGTATTCGGCGGGATAATAGTGATGTCATACCTCAGCCCTTTATCTTTTATTTCCCTCTCGTCCTCCTCGTCTTTTGATACCGCTCTGAACATGTAATACAGCTCCGTATCCATGTCCGCAGTCGCTAAAAAGTTCTTATCAAGCACGACTTCTTTCAGCTCTTTTAATATTCGTACTGCGGGATAAAACGTTCTTTCGCCAAATTTTAACTCGTTCCATGTCGCTTTCGTTTTCATTGTCTTTTCTATTGGAAGTGATAGCTTCATTTTGTTTTAGATTTATCTCGCTTTAAAATAAGTTACATTTACTACTTCGTCTGTATAGATTGTTTCGATACATGCTTGTATTGTTTCTCCACTTGTCCATTCCAAATGCGTTTTCAAAAGTTCCAGGTCGAAGATTCGTTCCCAACTCCGCATGATTTCTTCCTTAAATGGTGAGGGCGGAGGCCAATTTTCCCAACCTATTTTTATTCCCGCTCTTTCACAGCGTTTGTCCCAATTATCACTTTCCCCTTCTGACAAAGACAAATACC
>JAUXHM010000050.1 GCA_030621535.1 Candidatus Methanophagales archaeon
CGTCATGCTGGCTCCTTCCGTGTCCTGAAACCCGGTTCCCTCGCATGACATCCTTTTTCTCTAACCCCTTCTGCCCCGATATATACTTCTCCACCACTTCCCACCCATGCCCTACCGATTGCGAAGCAGCGAAGCATTTTTGATTAAACTTTTTCTAAAAGTTTGTCTTAAAAATCCCTTCCCAATAATCCGCAACCCTCTCCGCTTTTTCCGCTGCTACCCCAACATATTTCTCTGCATCAAAAACCTTCTCCTTCTGCTCACTTGTGAACTTACGTACGTACGCTAATATCTCATCATCGTCCTCGACAACCTCTCGCAACGTTTTTTTCTCTTCATAAGCCTGAAAACTCTTTCTGCGCACGTATTCATGCGCGTCGGGATGCCCGTGGTAAGAAAGGAGAATGTACAGCGGTTCAGCAATAATATTGTCTGCGGAAATCATAAAATTCTCTCGCATCCGCGCCCCATCCACTACTAACCGCACTGAAATCATTCGTAGCTTTCTAACGCAGTAATCAAAAACCACCAGTAACTCCTGCGTGTACCGCTGCGATGCCGAATTCGTGAGGTCGCGTTGATGTTCAGAAATCTGGTCGAGGTGCATCGTTACAACCTGCGGCATGAATGTTTTCCACAGACTCTTCACACCTTCAAAACTAATGGGATTCCTTTTATGCGGCATCGTTGACGACCCTACCTGCTCTTTCGCTACACGTTCGAACACCTCGCCTATCTCACTTCGCTGAAGATGCCGCATGTCATCGCAGAAATTGGCTAAAACCGAGAAACTGCTTATAATCGAATGCACGAAATCAGACACAGGTTCAGGCGGAACTATCTGCGTGGATATCGCGGCAGGTTTCATATTGAGCAAAGCAAGCACTTCGCGTTCAAACTCCTCCGGGTCGTCAAAAATCAAACTCGTGGCGTTATACGCACCGACAGCCCCCGAGAATTTACCTATGAGGTTTTTGCTCGTTTCTTGCACGTTCAATATCTGCGAACCCCACCGATTCACATACTGCGCGAGTGCGAACCCGAAGGTAATAGGTTCAGCATGCTGCCCGTGCGTCCTTCCTATTTGCAGCGTATCCTTTTCTCTACGCGCTAAGTCTATCCACGTTCGCTCCAATTCGACCATATCGGGAATGATAACGTTCATCACGGCGTCTTTATACCTGAGCGCATTTGCGGTATTCACGACGTCATAAGAAGTGGCACTGAGATGCACGAACGGTTTCGCTTCATCGCTTACCCCGCTTCTTATTACATTAACGAGAGCGCGAATGTCGTGTTTTGTACGCTGCTCTTCTTCATACACTTCTGCTGCTTTTACTTTTGATGCCGCTTCTACTATTTCATCGCATAATTCCGCCTTTAAAATACCACGCCGCTCGAAAGCTCTCGCAACTGCCGCTTCTACTTTCGCTTTATAGTTCACGAAAGCCTCTTCTGATAGATAATCCCTTAATTCATCTACCGCATACCGGTAGTCCGTAGGTGAGAAAGCCGAGAAATCTATTTCTTCTTTCATTTATTTCGGGTCAACCGTCAGTCACGTCCATTTTATTTATGCGTTCAAAGCAGCCCTATCTGCTTTAATTTATCCAGCAAGACATCCACTGACTTTTCACAATCCTCTATTGTCTTCCCGCCTGTTATGACCAGCCTCCCCGAGCTGAATATCAGTATGGCACTCTTTGGCTCCTTTATCCGGTACACTAATCCGGGAAAAACCTCCGGCTCGTACTCCATACCTTCAAGCTCTAACCCTGTTACAATAGCTCCAAGGTTGAGTTCTCGCCCAACACTAGCAGAAGCAACGATATTCTGCACCTTGAACTCCGGATGCTCTACTACCTCTACGCCTATACCTCTGAGGTCAGCAGAGAGCTTGTCCATCACCTGCCGCACACCTGCCTCCGTCTTAGACCCCGTGCACACTAGCTTTCCGGAACGAAAGATAAGGAACGCGGATTTTGGGTCTTTCGTTCGGTACACCAGCCCGGGAAACTTCTTTTTCGTGAACACCGCATCTTCTAACTGCGATTCTATATAGTTCAAGTCCAACTCATCAGCAATTCTCGCATTTGCTACTACATTTTCTACCTTTATATTCAGTTTTGTCATCTCGTCCAAACCCTCTCATTTATAACTTAACTTAACTTAATCTATTCTATTGTTGTGATATAAAAAGTAAATTATAATGCATATATAAGATATTCTTTAAGTCTATATGCTTTGTGGAGAGAAGAGGGCAGAATGAAGAAGAGGGTAAAAAGGATACGGGGGACAAGAACCTGCGGTGGTGGCTCGGCTAAGAAGAGAAGAGGAAAAGGAAGTAAGGGTGGTTCAGGTAACGCCGGCGCATTCGGGCATCATTTCGTGCGGTCTTTGAAAATGGGCATAAGGAAGGGGAAAAACAAAGCCCAGTTGCCTCTTCAAGTGCGCACCGCGAAACGTTTTGATATTGTGATGAATGTGGGTGATTTAGATAATATGGTGGAAGAACAGATGAAAGCGGGAAAAGCGAAAGCGGATGACACGGGCACGGGTACCGGTATTTATCTTGATGCCACTCAACTTGGCATAGACAAAATATTGGGCAAGGGAAACGTAACGAGAAAGCTGACACTCAAAACGAACAAAATTTCAACGCTTGCAAGAGAGAAGATAGAAAGCGCAGGTGGCGCGGTAGAGATAGAAGCGACGAGTGGAGCGTGAATATTAGTCGGATGACCGAGACAAGCTTAAGAGATGCATTTACATCCATTTTAGGGAAATTCCCTATGGTTGAACGCCCGGGGTGGCACGTTCATTTCAAAACGAAGTTAGCCTGGACTGCGGGCATACTCGTTCTCTTTTTTGCCCTCGGCAATATCCCGCTCTTCGGATTATCTCCCGAATCAATGGACCTTTTCGGTAGGTGGCGTGCACTCTTCGCAGGCGAAACATTCTCGCTGACCGCTCTTGGGATCATGCCAATCGTGGATGCTTCCATTGTCTTACAGCTTCTTGTCGGTGCGGGGATAATAAAACTGAACCTGAGCGACCCCAAAGACCAGGCGTTTTACCAGAACATACAGAAACTGCTTGTTCTGGTTTTTGCGGCGTTCATTAGCTTGACCTACGTGGTGGGTTTTTATAAGCCAGACCCTGAAATAGCCTCTCTGCTTGGTGTATCTTTGCAGGTCATCTCGCTCATGCTCTTTATTCAGGTCTTCGTCGGCGGTATGCTTATTTACTTCATGGATGAGGTGGTATCGAAATGGGGGATAGGGTCGGGCGTTTCGTTGTTCATCCTCGCTGGCGTATCTCAGCAGGTAATATCCGGTCTTATAAGCCCCATCCGTGTCGGTGGCTGGGCAGTGGGTGTGATTCCAGAGTGGATACAAATAGCGAGGGAAGTAGCACCATACGAGATCATTGAGGGCGGAATAGTTTTCCTTTTCCAGCATCACATGATAGCGCTTATATCAACCATTGTGGTATTTCTCATCGTCGTTTACCTTGAGAGCACCCGAATGGAGATACCGCTGGCGCACACGATGGCACGAGGTGCCCGGGGCAGGTTTCCGATTAAGATATTATACGCAAGCGTGCTTCCAATGATTCTCGTGAGAGCGTTACAGGCGAGCATACAGGGTTTTGGAAGGATGCTTTATGAGCGCGGGATTACCATTTTCGGGACGTATGATGCAGAAACGAACAGTGCAATATCGGGATTGATGTATTATCTTGACCCCATTTATAGCCCCTGGGATTGGTTCCCTGCTCTTGTGCCGCCCGACATCGCAGGCTGGCAAGTTGCCCTGAGGCTAAGTATTGACCTCGCTTTTATGGTCATAGGATGTGCGATATTTGCTCTATTCTGGATAAATACAACAGGGATGGGTGCTAAAGACGTGGCAGCGCAGATACATCGCTCAGGGATGCAAATCCCGGGACACCGGAGAAGTCCAGCAACGATAGAGCGGATGATGGAGGGGTATATACCGAAAATAGCGCTAATGGGCGGTGCTATCTTGGGTGTGTTGTGCGTACTTGCAAATATGTTCGGCACGCTTGGAAATGCATCCGGGACTGGTTTGCTTCTGGCGGTGAGCATTGCTTACAGGCTTTATGAAGATGTAGCATCAGAGCAGATGATGGAGATGTTCCCGGCGATGAGGAGATTCTTCGGTGAAGGGTGAATTTTAGCGGTTTAGCGGATTAGCGGTTTAGTTTTATGGCTTGTCAATGTCAGATTAACCGCAGAGTTCACAGAGAGCGCAGAGGATGTAAGTTTAGAGGCTTAGAGATTTAAGGGTTTGGTGGCTTAGCTAACGAGCTGAACCGCTAATAAACTAACCCCCTAAACCGCTAACTCGCCAAACCGCTAACCCGCTAAACTTACGGAACCAACCCCGGGAACCACAGCCCTTCCCTTTCGTCCAATCCAAACATCAAATTCATGTTCTGTATCGCCTGCCCAGAGCCGCCTTTGACAAGGTTGTCAATTGCGGAGATTACCACTATCCTATCGCTTTTTTCTTCTCTTTTGAACCCAATATCGCAGAAGTTAGTGCCTCGCACGGAACTCAAAGAAGGCAGCCCTTTCCTGAGTCTCATAAATCTTTTACCCTCGTAAAACCGCTTGTATGTCTCTTCGATTTCGTCCTGCGTTATTGCTTCGTTTTCCTCTATGAAGACATGCGCAGTGGTGGGTATGCCCCTTATAGAAGGAATGACGTGCGGTGTGAAGCTCACTTTTACGCTCAGCTCCATTCTCATCTCTGCGACGTGCCGGTGTGCAGTTACTTCATAAGGAACGATATTCTCAGCGAGGTTGGGGAAATGCGATTTAGCTGACGGTTCTGCGCCCGCGCCTGAAATGCCGGATTTCGAATCAAATACCACCTGTTTTACCCGTCCACCGCCTTCGTTTCCTTTCACCAGCGGGGCAACGGCGAGTATCGCACCCGTAGGATAGCAGCCGGGATTGGCAATTAAATCGGCATCTGCCACTTCGGGATGCAATTCGGTCAGCCCATAGACACTTTTTCTTTTTTCTTTGTCCTTGTCTTTATGCTGCCGCTTGTATATCCGTTCGTATTCGTCCTTTTTCAGCCGGTAGTCGGCACTCAGGTCTATCACTCTCGCTTCCCGTGCCCTCAACTGCGGCACGTAGTCCATCGCACTGCCATGAGGAACCGCAAGAAATACAATATCTGTTCTATCCGCTATCTCCTTTGTATCAACGTCTTCGTATTCCAATTCGATAAAAGGCTCGAGATGGGGATTCACATCGCTTATCTTCTTCCCTTTGTATCTTCTGGACGTTACCACTGAAATCTCTACCTCGGGATGCATCAGAAGCAATCTAACTAACTCAAGACCGGTGTATCCCGCTCCGCCTATTATGCCTGCTTTTATCATTTCTGCTTCTTGATATAATTAATCAACCCGCCACTATCTAATAGTTTCTGCATGAATTCCGGCAGTGGTTTGAATTTGTATTCCTCCTTCTTTGTGTTTGTCAAATTCTTTATCACGCCGGCATCAAAACGTATTTCTATTTCATCTCCCTCCTCTATCTTATCAAAGACGTCTGCTTCGATCAGCCGCAATCCGAGATTTATGGAATTCCTGAAGAAGATTCGTGCAAAGCTCCTTGCAATCACACAGCGTATGCCGGCACCGAGCAGTGCACGAGGTGCATGTTCACGTGAACTGCCGCAGCCAAAATTCGCGCCTGCCACGATGATGTCCCCATCCTTCGCCTCTTTTGCAAATTCCGGCCGCACCTTAGCGAACGCATGAGCCGCGAGTTTTTTTGCATCCCCCGTCGTCAGATATTCTGCAGGTATTATCTGGTCCGTATCTACGTTATGCCCAAATTTCCAGATTCTCGTTCGCATTTTTGTATTTTTTAAAACGTATTTATATATAACCCAAATAGTATTAATCATAGTGCGGACTAAAACCTGACACCTAACACCTAAAAATGCCCGGGTGGTGTAGCGGCCTATCATTGAGCCCTGTCGAGGCTCGGACTCGGGTTCAAATCCCGACCTGGGCGTGAATTCCTACTAATTGTTCTCTGAATAGTAAATTACAAAATCAAAATGAACGGTCTAATCCCGGCTTCGGTGTATGTAATAGTAGGAGAAATTTTTATCGTCCTTGTTATATTAGCGGCAGCGCTAATTTTGACTGCCGTAAGCTTAGCTATTTATAAACGAGACCTGTTCCCACGATTCACGCTCTTTGTGCTCAACCTATTTTACCAACCCTCCAAGCTATTCCTCGGTTACTTCCACATAAATCCTGTAATCGTGGATGAGATAGGCATTGCACTGCTGAATTCCATATACAAAGATGCGTATGGAAATACACCGATGGATAAGAGATTGCTGTTCTTGCCCCAGTGCCTTCGCAACATCGAATGTCCGGCGAAGACGTCGCCGCAAGAAGGAATAATATGCAAAGAATGTGGTAGATGCGAGATTGCAGAGATTAAAAGGATGTGTGATGAACCTGGGATAAATATTTGTATCGCTCCTGGCGGCGAGTTTGTTAAGCGTGCAGTAAGGGACAAAAAGCCTATGGCTGCAATGGGTGTTGCATGTCAGCATGACCTTTACGAAACAATGAGATACGTTACTTCAAAGGGAGTTCCAATGATTGGCGTGGTGCTTTTAAAGACCGGGTGCGTGATGACGGAAGTGAACTGGGGAGATGTGAGAGAAATGTTGTTTTACAGTGTTTGATATAAAATGCAGCGGTATGACGTGATAATCATAGGTGCTGGTCCGTCCGGCGCGATAGCAAGTAAAACTTGTGCGGAGAAAGGACTTAGAACTCTACTTTTGGAGAAGTATGAAATCCCAAGGTTTAAACTCTGTGGTGGTGCAGTATCAATGAGCGCACTATCACACGTAGATTTTGGAATTGAACGAGATTTGATAGAGCGAGAAGGCTATGGTGAACGAGTTCATTTTAAAAACCATCAAATTGAAATAAGAAGGAAATCACGGATGGCGATACTCGTATCTCGCGATAAATTCGATGCGTTCCTCGTTTCAAAAGCAGTTGATGCCGGCGTTGAGCTTCATGAAGTTGAAAAAGCGCGATCTCTAAACCAGAAACAGTCAACGATAGTTGTAGAAACCAATAAGGAGGAGTACAATGCAAAGGTAGTTATCGGAGCTGATGGTGTTAATAGTATCGTTTCAAGGTACGTTCGAGAACCTTATAAGCCAGAGGAGTTGGGGCTTTGTATTGCTGCGGAGATTCCGGCTAGTAATGCGGAA
>JAUXHM010000001.1 GCA_030621535.1 Candidatus Methanophagales archaeon
AAAACTCTACTCTTTTTTATTTTTTATGAAGACCATTGAATTGTAATAAGAAAAGATGACGAAAAAGAAAAGAGTGAACAGGAAGAAGGAAGAAAGTAGTGGAAGATGGCAGAGAGCGATAATAGGACTGTTGATGGCGTTGATAATGGTTGGTTCGGTGATTGCATTATTGTTTCAGTTTTAGATAACACCGAAAAAACAAACCGCTAAAAAAGAAAAGCTACGCCGCTAAACCGCTTGAAACATCTCAAACCTAAAACCTAAAACCTGACACCTATACAAATCCCTTCTTTATCTTATTCGCATACAAATGCGCTATTCGTGTGGGTTCAGGTAGTTTATGCTTACGGATGCAATTTTTTATCAGCCGCAGCGAACTTTGTAGCGATATTTTATGCCCTGGCGCTACGATTATGGGTCTACAGCCCTTTTTACTCTTGAGATAATATCCTACTTCTCTACCTTTGTATTTTATCATACACGCTTCGCCTTCGGTCATCGGCACTTCACCACTGCCACACAGGAGGTTCTTTGCCACCCCCACGGTCGCTACGTCCAGAACAACACCTACATGCGTGGCTAATCCCGCAAACCTCGGATGGTTTACCCCGCAACCGTCTATTACTAACAGGTCGGGCTTGGTTGTGTTTTCAAGTGCGTGAAAAGCGTTTATTATAGCTGGCGCTTCTCTGAACGAAAGAAGCCCCGGAATGTAAGGGAAATCCACAGGCAGCACCGAGTATGAATAATTGACAAGTCTCATGGATGGGTATTCGAGCACTACAACAGCAGATATTATTTTCTCTTGTCTATCTTTGGCTTCGTCTTTGTCTTTATTTTTAGTATTGTTTTTTGATTCGTAAAAGAAAGCCTGGTCTGCACCTGCGATTAGTTTTAAGCCTTCTAAGCTCTGTTTATCTTCTATTAGCGCTTTTGATGCGATTTCTCGCTGTATGCGATATAGTTGTTCGGTAGTTTTCATGGTATTATAAAGTATAACTTTCACCTACCTATTTAGGACGCAGATTTACGCAGATTTACGCAGAAAAATATTTCCTCAAAGTATCCAATAAATGCCTTACGTTTAACTTCCGGTTTAGTGCCAAAATTAAGCTTAAAATCATGATTATCTGCGTTCATCTGCGTCCGATTATCAAATTTTATTCTTTCTTGATTTTTTTGTTTTCTCGTGAAAATCTGTGTAATCTTGTGGTTATAATTTTCGGAATGACTATATTTAAGGTTAGACCTACAAAATAAATAGCAAGGTGAAAATATGGAAGTAAAAGAAGTAATCTTGAAGGAAATCGAGAGGGTTCCTGAACAATACCTTGCGGAGATACTGGATTTTATACGTTTTTTAGCGGGAAAATCGTTGGAAGAAAGTATGGAAACGGCAATCGCAAGCGAAACGTCTCTTAAAAAAGATTGGCTAAAACCGGAGGAAGATGAAGCTTGGCGAGATTTGTGAATGGAGATGTGGTGGTTGTTCCATTTCCATTTTCGAATAATTTTACGACAATGAAGGCTCGTGGATGCTCCGCATGGTGGCGTTCCGCAGGGAGTTCGAAGCAGTATTTATAATTGCAGACCACTGGTGTGGCATGGCAGAGTCGAATTTTCTAGTGAAATTGCTATATCCTTAAATTTCACCGCAGAGCACACGGAGACCGCAAAGGCACCAGAAAGCCTAAACAATGATTGAAACTGTCTTAAAACTCTGCGTACTCTGCGCTCTCCGCGGTGATAAATCACTATATTTTTAGACAGTACCCTCCTCACAATTCCAATACACCCTCATTTCAACTCCCTTAACTTCTCACGCATATTCCTCCAATGACTCCCTTCCCAGTATATCCTGCCGCAACGTTCGCAAACCCAGAAATCCCACGCTCCTATCTTGCTCTTTGGCACATAACTTTTCTCTCTCAGTATCTCCTCTTCCCCTCCCTCGACTTTCCTTATCCTCGCATTGCACTCGCTGCACCTGACCGGAACGGGTTCGAGGTTTAAGGCGATATTATGCCGAAGCAGCTCCTCTAACTGTTCCATCGCATCATCGGTTTTTATTTGAACGCATTGCACACCTTTTTTCCTTGCACCCAACACGAGATTTTTATCCCCGGTGAGCAATATTCGTGCTTCCTGCTTCGCTAAAGAGACAAGAGCATTGTCCTCGTCTTCTTCGTCTTTCTTAATCGTTATGTCCGCAGCAAAAACGGTATCGTGCCCAAGAATACGAAGCCACGTGCTTAGCTTTCCTAACATCCTGTCAGTCACGAATCGCAAGGTTCCTTCCTCTTTTTTTTTCTCTACTTACCCCTTTAATTCATCATCCGAGCTTTTAATTGAATTTTAATTAGCGCAAAACAGGGAGCGTTTCTACAACATCAAAGGTATTTACACCATGGAATAATGCTATATAAAAGGAAGACTTTTTTCATTAAAAGGAGGTGAAAAAAAAATGGAAAGAAAAGCAATTGCAGGATTAATAGCCGTAGTTGCAATCGTAGCGGTTGCGATGTGTGCGGGATGCGTTGAGGAGGAGCGAATGAGTACAGCGGAAATAAAAGAGATGGTTCTTGCTACTGCTGAAAACACAGATACTTACAAGTTTGACATGGATATGACACAAAAGACGCTAATAAGCAACGAGACTGATGAGACAGAGATGACGATGACAAGCACTGGAAGTGGTGTAATGGACAGAACAAGCAAAAAGATGAAGCTGGAGATGACGATGACGATGCAACTGCCTGAGGAAGCAGAAATACCTGAGACAAAGGAAATGAAGATGGACATATATTTCGTCAATAACTCTCTGTACACGAAGATGGACATGGGTATTCCAATGATGCCAGCGCAATGGACAAAGATGGAAATGCCCGAAGAATACTGGGAATCGCAGAACCAGATAGGGCAACAAATGGAACTGCTGAACATCTCAAAGGTAGAACTATTGGAAGATGAAAAGGTGAACGATGTGGATTGCTATGTGCTAAAACTCATGCCTGACATCGAGAAGTACTGGGAGACCGTGATGAAGCAAGAGGGGCTGGGCGAGCTAATGCAAAACCTGCGACAAAACGATAGCTTCGACATAGGAAAACTGATAAAGGAGATGTCTATAAAGCAATGGATTGCAAAGGGTACGAAGTTCCCGGTGAAGACAGAAGTGCAGATAAAAATGGCGATGAGCTCCGCAGACTTGAACATACCTGAAACGGAGGAGGAATTTACAATGACGATGGATCAAAGAACCAACCTAGTTTTCTATGACTATAACAAGCCAGTGACGATAGAATTGCCAAAAGAGGCGGAAAGTGCTACCGGGTTTCCAATGTTTCCACCGCTGAATCAAACAGCTACAACTGCTGCATAAGTAAATACGAAATATAAAGAGGACTTCTTCCTCTTCTTTTATTTTTTAAAATCAAAAAGGAAAAGAGTTTGCTCGAAATTTAGCACCTTTCTCCCTTTTATCTCTACTCCTTCCGCGCTCAGAAGCCTTATCTTCTTCTCCACGCCTGAGCTATAACCTCCAATGTCACCATCGCTTCTAACGACACGATGACAGGGAACAACAATAGGATACGGATTTGCAGCAACTGCCTGTCCAACAGCACGAGCAGCACGAACAGAGCCCGTTAGTTCTTTTGCTATCTCACCATAAGTCATTAGCTTACCCTTCGGTATTTGCTTTACCAACTTCAATACTTCCTCCTGGAAATTCCCATCCATATTTTAAAATATAACATCCACTAAAACAATAATATGCATCATGCACATAACACCATGAGAGTAAATAGCTGTGGGGCTCTGCCCCACGACCCCGCAAGCCCTGTAAGGGCTTATCACACAGCCGTATTCATTGTCATTACAATAACTCTGCTTTCTACCGGAGCAGCGGCGATGATCTATGAAGTCGTCCTTTTAAGGGAATTTACACTACTTCTCGGCTCTTCTTTTTATTCCGGCTCGATAGTTTTAGCTTCGATAATGGGCGGTCTCGCAGTTGGAAGCCTTGTCATCGGCAAACTCTCTGATAGAACCAGGAATCCATTCCTTCTGCTCTTCATCTTAGAAATGCTTATTGCCCTTATTTCCCTGGTTATAGTGCCAGTCACGAGGAGACTTGCGCTCTACGATACTTGGATGCTAACTGACGGAATAATTTATGCATTCGAATTTATCAATCTCAACCCTACTTCATGGCATGTTCTGGTATTCTACGGTTCGTGCATTTTGCTCGTTCCCGCCGTATTGATGGGTGGAGAACTCCCGGTAGCCATAAACATATTATCAAAATACAAAACGGGAAAAATCGGCGAAGTATCCGGATACTCATATTTTTTGGATACCATAGGAGGAGTCTCAGGGGCGATTTCTGCCGGGTTCATAATGATTCCCCTATTCGGCTCAATAACGACTGTACACACCGGGGGAATGCTGAATACAACAGGAGCAGTGAGTGTGGCGCTGTTCATGATATTCTTTCGGAGCTCTGATAGCCATTCAACGGCACTCTTTCCAAAGAACAAACATCGAAATAATCGATACAAGATGATTCCCGTGATTATATTTTTTGCTCTTTTTTTCTCTCTATTTGCCCTGGGCTACCATAAGGCGGAGCAGTTGGAATATACCACGGTTGGGGATTTGTATCGTGGACAGGTTATCCTTGAGCGAACACAGAGCAGATACCAGGCGATAACAGTAATAGACCATGATATTCTCGGACGTGTTTTGTTCCTCGATGGTAGAGTGCAAATATCCGAGAGTGATGATGAGCCATATTCGGAGGCGCTGGTATTACCCGCCGCAGTTACATTACTGAATAACGCACATAAACATAATCTTGATGTCCTCATCATTGGTGGTGGCGACCTCGGCGTCTTAGAAGTATTAACGAGGTTCTCTGATGACAAAATAGGAAACATAACACTCGTGGATTTAGACCCCGAAGTAATAGAAATATCAAAGAAATATTTGGGCGGCATACATAATGATTCATGGAAAGACCATAGATATGAGTATGTGGCGATGGACGGAAGAAAATATGTAGAAGAAGCGCTTAGGGACAGTAAAAAGTTCGACCTCGTTATTTTAGACCTGCCTGACCCCAACAATGATATTCTCGCAACTTTTTATTCGCTGGAATTCTATGATGACGTTTATTCTTTGCTGGATGAAGATGGGATAATGGCTACGCAGGCTACGCAGGCAGATTGGGCATTAGGAGCTGACGGATACGTGATAATTGCAAACACCCTGCGACAGTCACGATTTCCGGTTGTTCGAATGTACACGCAGTATATACCAAGTTTCGGGCAATGGGGATTCACAATCGCATCCAAACGTTATGACCCACTGCAAATAAGTGACGATGAGATTGCGGATGTAATAGCGGCTATCGAAACAAACACATACAGCGAAGAGACACATTTTTCGCTCTTCGCACTTCCTCCGTGGCTTCTAAAAGATATGGAGAATACGCATTTTATAAATACGATTGATAAACCGGTAATAATTAAGGAGTATTAAGATGCTACTACTACGGCTGATAAACAGGATAAGAGCTTTAAGGCGACACGTAGATAAATTCAGGATTCTATCCCTACTCCTTTTCGTGCTCATATTCGGCTCCATCGCATTTTACCATTTTGAAAGAGGCAGTGAAGGAGTAGAAGAGATATGGGACGCTGTTTATTGGGTAATCGTGACGATTACAACCGTGGGCTATGGTGATTTCACGCCAAAAACAATGGGTGGACGGATTACATTTGTGCTGGTTGCATTGGGGGGAATAGGAACCATTGCGTATGTAATTGAACAACTTGTATCCTTTTCTACTAAGAGTCAATTAAAAAAATTATTTGGGTCGGGGGCGGTGAAGATGAAGAAGCATACCATTATTGTGGGCTGGAATACCAAAGCAGAAGAGGCGATAAAAGAGCTACGGAACGAAAATGAGGAGTTTTTGGTGGTGGGAAGCGAATTGGATCAAGCAGAGCTGAATGCGCGGGAGATACATCATATTAGTGGAGACCCGACAAAGAGCGAGACGTTGAATAGATGCGGGATCGAAGATGCAAAGACGATGATGATACCTCTGGAGAATGATTCTGAGACGATAATGATTGCTCTCGCAACCCTGAGACTGAATCCGGGTATAAAAATCGTTGCGACATGCGAGGCGCGGGAGCACGTGGAGATGATGCGTGGAGCTGGGATTGACCATATAATCTCTTATGCGGAGCTAAGCGGCCGATTACTTGCTCAGGCGGTTACCGAGCCAGTGGTTGTGAATTTCATTATGGATGCTACGACATCGGTTGAAGGGTTTGACCTGAAACAGATAAAAGTGGGCGAGAAAACGAGGTTGGCGGATATGTCGCGGGGTGCGGGTGAGAAGGTGATTGCGCTGTACAAAAGCGGAAGGTTTGTTTTCGAGTTCGCGGCTGATGTTGTGTTGGAGGAGGGGGATTATCTGGTGGTAATATCTTCTTCATGCTAAATTGTTATAATTTCGTTTGCATCCCAGCATGACGTTTATAGATTAATATAAAACCGTAGGGCAATACATATCCGATCATTCTCTCTGGTGCGGACTTATTGTAATGATAAATCTTTCAGCAAGTATTCCCTTCAGATTGATTGCCATATCTTCTCAATACAAATGGATTGTGTTGTGCTATATAAAACCATGACTAAATTGATTATCACCTCTACTTCTCACTCAAAACAAGGCCTGTAACCACTACCAAGCTCATGACCGCAAGCAAGACACCGATAATATCCATAACAATTATAAGTCTCCCCAGTCATAAGATTACGGGTCTTACTTGAAACTTCAAATACAACACTCATTTTTCCACATTTTGGACACTGGAGGTTTGGTATTGGTTCCATTATATCTTCATTCCTCTTTAAGAAGCTCCATCCACGCCACCCCGCATTAAAGAGCTTGTCCCACAATTAGATATTTTACGAAATGGAATGAGTATTTTCCGATATAAAACCCTATCTGAGCTTATCTTTGTCGAAGATTTTGAATTTTGAGACAGCCTCTTTAGTACAAGACCTGCACTAAGCACAGACCTGCGACTCAAGTTTCAATATACATACTCACTTATCATAGGGGATATATAAGCTTTTCGGTTTTTTTTCGCCATCGCATTTTTGAGAACCCATAAAAAGTTTAGCGTAAAGTGTCATATATCCAATTTTTAGTGTTTTCTCCTTCTCCTCATCTATCACAACTAACGGTATAGTATCGTTTTTCTCGTAATTCTTCTGCCCCGAGATATACTTCTCCACCACTTCCCACCACTTCCCACCACTTCCCACCCTTGCCCTACTGACCCATGATAACAACTTGGCGCCCACAAATGCCCCGGGCACCACTCCTTAAGCTGCGGAAATCTATCCCTCAATAGCTTACTGCTTCTCCCCTTTATTCGCTTCGCTATCCCGCTAACCGAATATTTTGGCGGATATTTGATAAACAAATGAACATGGTCTATGTTTACAGCCATGTCAATAACCTCAATATCTAGCTCTTTACAGGTTTCACGAATGATTTCTTCCGCCGCTTCCGCAACTTCTCCCTCCAATACCTTCCCGCGCTATCTCGGTGAAAAAACTAAATGGTCCGTTAGTAGCGAAACCGTATGCCTGTCATGCTGAAGTTCATGCCTCGTTACCTTACCCCGCTTCGCTTCCACTTCGCCCATATTTCGTAAGGTAACTATAAGATACGTCAAAACAATATAAAAGCTTTTCTGTTGCTTTTTCTCGCGAAAATATCCAATCACAACCCTCCACGCCACAAATTTCAACTCTTAAAATTATTTTAGCTTTTCCAGCCGCGGTTCTTAAACAACTCTAAGATATTTTACGATTGCTCATTTTAGAGGCCCTTACCAGGCGTATTTCTTCATAAGAATAATCATCACCCAGCTTTTCTTTTATAGGTGCTAATCTCTCGCTACCCAGAATTGACATCGCCCTTATGATATGCTCTTGCCTATCAATATCAACGAATTTATCAATAGAAATTTCTTCGTCTGATAAAATTAGTTTTTCAATATGTGATGCTATCGTGCTTACTGCCAGATTTCTTTTCTGTGCGATTTCCTCAATTGTTAAATTTTGTTTGTAAAGTTCCAGCGTTTCTTGCAGCGTAGATGTCTTCATTGTTTTGATTTTGACCGGTGTTGGATTATAGTCGCGTACGTTGATTGCTTTGGGCTCAACATTATGTTCCTTACAATAATCAACAATTTCTTTTACGAATAATTCCCCGTATTTCTCTAATTTGCTTTCACCAACGCCGCCGATCTTCCGAAAATCTGATAGACTTCGCGGGAACTGAGTTGCCATCACCTTCAAACTCGAATCGTGAAAGATGATATACGGTGGCATACCCTCTGCATCAGCAAGTTCCTTCCTCAAACTTCTTAAAATTTCAAATAAACCGTGATTGAAGCCCACATCGAAATATTTTTGTGCTATCTGAACTTCTTCTGTCGGCTTGGTCAACAAAACCCTTTCTTTTTTGGATAAAATATCGCGACTCTTCTGTGTCAGTTTTACGATTGGGTATTTGTCACCTTCCGATTTCAGATAACCGAGTTGAACGAGTTCCCTGATAAAAGCCTGCCACTGCTTTTTTGCGTATTCTTTGCCCGTGCCATAAGTCGTTAAAGTATCGTGCCGATTGCGAATTACTTTTTGACTCTTTGAGCCACACAAAACATCAGCGATGTAACTCATTCCGAACCGTTCCCTAACCTGAGAAACGCACGATATGACCTTTTGAGCGATAAATGTTCCATCAATCGTTTCCTTCGGCTCCAGGCAATTATCGCAATTCCCGCAATTCGTTTCATTTTCATTACATGCTTCACCGAAATAATCCAACAAAATTTTCCTGCGACACGTTCTACATTCACAGAAATTAACCATCTCCTGCAATTTTTTATATGCAACTCGCTTTTCCGTTTCATCTCCTTTTTGCTCGATGAAGTACTCTATTTTTCGCTTATCGCCGTGACTGAAAAAGAGAATGCAATCGCTTCTAAGTCCGTCTCTGCCTGCCCTTCCTGTCTCTTGATAATAGCTCTCAAGATTTTTAGGTAAATCGTAATGTATCACAAAACGTATATTCGACTTATCCACGCCCATTCCAAAGGCTATTGTTGCCACGATTATCTCAACATCGTCTTTAACAAATTTATCCTGCGTTTCCGCCCTTAAATCAGCTCTCAAGCCTGCGTGATACGGTAAAGCGCGAAAACCGTCTTTTTGTAGTTTATTTGCCAGATCATCGGCAGATTTACGGCTGTAACAATAAATTATCCCTGGATCTCTTTTATGGTTCTTTAAATTTAAATACTGGAGCAATTGGTGATAGGCATTATCTTTTGGTTTAACCTGGTAGAATAAATTTTCCCGGTTTAAACTCGCTTTATATATCTTTGAATTGGTTAGCCTTAACTGTGTTATAATATCCTTTTGTACATCGGGGATAGCGGTTGCGGTCAGTGCAATTAAAGGAGCTTGAGGGAAATGCTCTTTAAGCAATTTCAACTGACGGTATTCTGGTCTAAAATCATGCCCCCATTCTGAGATGCAGTGGGCTTCGTCAACGGCAATCAAACTGATATTCAAACGCTGTAAGAATAGCAAGAAGTCGGGTAGCATTATTCTTTCGGGAGCCACATAAAGAATGCTGATTCTGTTCTCCAGCAATTCCAATTTTATGTGTTGTATCTCATCAAAACGCAAAGAGCTGTTGATATATGCTGCCGCAATTCCATTTGCTTTTAACCCATCGACTTGGTCTTTCATCAAAGCAATAAGCGGTGAGACAACGATCGTCACACCGTCCAAAAGAAGGGCTGGTAATTGATAACACAAAGATTTACCCCCACCCGTTGGCATCAGGGCAAAAACATCGTTTTTTAGCAGAATATCCTTGACGATCTCCTCTTGAAGAGGAAGAAATGAAGTATAACCAAAGTATTTTTGTAGTGCTTGATACGCTAATTCCATGTTACCCTCACTTCGCCCTCCCCGGACCTCCCCCACCCCGGATAGTATATCCCGTACCTCTCGGTCTGACAACAGGACCTGAACCGGGACGATCGTACCTGTAAGGCGAGTAGTATCCATATCCACCACCACAGACCCAAAAAAAGCCCCAGGGGTAATACCCCGTTCTCTCTCTGACTACACGAGTATCATTAACCGTAACCGTCTCATTATCCGCAGTAACGTTGAAGAACTCTCGCTGGAACGTTTCGTTCGTCGCCACTTTCTCTTTCAACGCAAGCACCTCGTCGTACGACTTCCTCGCCTCTATGTTCACCGCCGCATCTCTCGGTCCACTCAACTTGTGTTGAGGATACTTTATCGCATACATCGTCCCCGCAAGAGGTGCAACGTGCTCAATCTCTGCGGGTTCTCCTGATTTATACCTGACATCACTCCTCAACGATACGAAGTCATTTCCTTCCGCACGAATCTTGAACACGTCCTCTTCATAATCGTCTGAACCCGCTGCTATACAAACATATTTGCTGCGACCATCAGAATAAGTCGTAACATAAGCAACTATATCACCATTCGCACCAGAGAACCACGAATAATCCCAGAACGGCTCCCATCCACTACTCTTCTCGCTTTCTATCGCAGTTGTGACAAAACCTACCTCCTCTAACTTCTCGTGCACCGTTTTATCAATATCCTTCGCCTCTCTTCCATATCTGTACATTATCCCGGCAACGCCATTTTCATGCACTCTCTGTGCACTGTAATGGTCTATAGAATCGTCGCCAAGCGTGTGATAGCCAAGGTAAGAAACTAAAGAAAGAGCTATTTGCTGGTCTTCTGTGTATTTCGGAGGTGCTAAAAGCGGTCCTATAACGAACGGAATCGAAGCCACAATGAGTATCACTATAACAACCATAGCTGCTATTATGCCTATATCCTCTTTAGCTACCATTTCTTCTTATTATTATTTGTTTTTCTTTTAGCACAGGTTTTCTTTTTTCTAAAAAGAAAAAGTGTCACGTCATTATTACCGCCATTGCCACCACCGAAACTGCAACGTATACAACACCTGAAAGTATCCCGGCTGCGACGTTACCGTTACTTATCGCCTCTTGCAGTTTTATCTTCGGCACTAATAATATATCAAACACGAAGAAAAGGAGTGTTGCAACGAGCGAAATCCCTATGCTCCAGCCAATTGTTAATGCGATGTCATGAACCAGTAAACCAGTTCCCGGTGACATAATCGTCGCCGCAACCACCATACCTATGCCGAGCAACATCAAACTGAAAAAAATCGCAACCGCACTATTCTTTCCTTCTATCGCTTCCTGCAAATCGAATTTCCGGAACACGAGAATATCATAAACTTTCACTAACAGCATGCTAAGACCTATCCCTATTACCAGCCATAAGAGTGCTACCCACGCCGTTACTATCATTTCATTTACCATTTTTATTCACCCCCTATTATTTTATCCAGTACAATCTCCGCTTTACCACCCAGCATATCTTCCATGAGCTCCAGAACCTTTTTCGCATCCCCACGCCCACATGACATCACCTCTACGAATATCGAATTCTCCTCCGGATACGTATGAACGGCAATATGGCTCTCTGCAAGCAATGCAATCGCTGTAAGTCCCGATGGGCTGAACTTATGGCTGACGGTTTTCAGTAACGTCAAATCCATCAACTTCGCCGCTTTCTCTATCGTTTCCTCCATCAGCTCAACATTTTCCAGCTTTTCCACATTGCAATCCTTTATCAGTCCTATAATAGCTTGAATTCTTGCCATTTCTCTTCTCCTCACCCGGGGACCAACCCCTCTCCCTTGAACACCAAAATTGCCTCCTCGTAGCTCAAATCCTCCGGCGGAAGTGTCAAATCCGGCGTTGGAAACGCTTCCTCTTCGTCCAGCACCTCGTCCATCTCAATGTCTTCACCCACGAGCAGCCCCCTTGACCTTATCAGTTCAAATATCTGCGGATAAAGTTCGTTGAACTTCTCTTCTGCAAGCTCCCCGCGTTCATTAAGAGTCGCGAGTTCGTTGTCCGGCTCGTTTATCTTATCTAATATCTCCGCTTTGTTCGCCACTGGGAACGCCCACGTCCCGCCACCAGAAATGCCAATTAATAAATATTCACGCGACATTTTCTTCACTTCCCCTTCAGCTCCTCGTCAAGTGAGGAAAGCGACCCTGAGACTTTCAATTCTCGCTCGATTTCGCTTGTACCCAAGTCCGCAGTCCCCGCGCCGGTGCCGAGTTCCGCCGATGCTTCCGCTTTTGCCTCTTCCATCCGAATCTTCTCCGTCATCCGCTGCACCGTCAAATCAACGTCGCTAATCTCGCCGTCTATTCCCGAGAGCGCCTCGTTAACGCGCTTACCCGCCTTCGCCATCGCGTAATCAGATTTTAAATCCGCTCGCTTGTCCGCGAACCTCCGAATCTTCGCGTTTAAATCCACCTGCTTGTCCTTCAGCATCCTCACCTTCTTCTCCATTTCCGCAACGGACTGCTGAAGCAGCGGTATTCTCTCCCTCGTCCTCGTCTCCTCCTCCAACAGTTGCGCCGCCGCACTGTTCAGTTGCTCCACCTGCAGTTCCGCCTTCTCGCGCTTCTCGCCCTCTAACTCCGCCACTCTCTCCTCCAACGCCACCGCCCGCTTTCTGTACTCCAACGCCTTGTTGTGCACCGAGCCCACCTTCTTCTGTGCCTCGTTCAATTCCCGCTTCTTCAGGTTCTTCGCCGCGATTGAATCCCGCACTGCGACCGCCACCTTCTTATTCTCCTCAACCAATTTCTCGTGTGCGTAGTCGAGTTGTTCCGCCGGGTCTTCAAATCGCTCTACTATTTTGCTCATCTTCGCTTTAGCCACATTTGAGAACCTATCAATCAATCCCATTTTTCATCACCCCTAAAAAATTTCCAAACTTCTCCTCGATAAATCATTTCCCCTATATACTTCCAGCCTTGCCCCTGCGGGCTTTTCCAAGCTGAGGATTTCTCCTGTTCGCTCGAACTCGCAATCGGCATACGTTACCTGCGTTCCAGCAGCAACGTCCCACGGAAAAGATCCCTCAACCAGGACAATCCTTGCTTTTCCCACTTCGTTCGCCTTCACTTTTTCCCCTTGAAAGTCAAATACAGTTCCTTCTTTTAGTTCATCAGGGTCTGGTGCATCCGCAGATTCGACTTCGTCAAGTAAATCAAGTGTCGTCCCTTCCTTTGATAACCATTTGTGCTCTTCCGTATCTGAGAACTCCAAATAGAACTCTTCCCAGCGCCCTCCTCCCCAGTCATATACCAGCCTTCCAAGCACGGTGAAATCTAATCCATCTATCGTTCCGATACTGCCTTCTCTTAATTCTTCTGGTTTGGTATCTGGTCTAACATCTCCCCGCTGCTTCTTCTTTTTTTCTTTTCTTATTTCAAGTATCCTTTTGCTTCGCTCGAATAATCCCATTCTTAACTTTTTCTTTGTCTTTGATTTATATAATACCTTTTCATTTTAAATCCTTAATTTCCACTGCCATCTCCTCATCCTTCTTTTACCTATCAATTTGCTTATCTCGTCGCTTGTTACCATTCCAATCACGCTTCTATCCTTACTCACGACAGGTAACGCAGAAATGTTGTATTTCTCCAATTTGCGTATTACCAGTTCGAGGGGCTCATCCGAATCAGCGGTAATCACGTTTCTTGTCATTATTTCTGTCAACCCTCTGTGTTGCGTTGCCACTGCCGTTGAGATATCCCATGCGGTTACGATACCCACAAGTTTGTTCCCTGCTGATACAACGGGGACATGTGTAGTCTGTGTTTTCAGGAGTAATTTCGCTGCATCTGCTATGCTCGCCCGTTCACTTATTGTGGTCACTTCGCGTATCATTATATCCTTCACCAGAGGCAGCTCCTCCGTCTGTTTCATCGACTTTAACACGGTATCCGTTGGCAGTCGCCCTACGGGCAGCGACAATAAAAACTCCCCTGCTTCTATTTCACTCTTTAACTCGTCCGCAATTCGCTTCGCCATATAAAAACTTGAAAGAGGCGACGTTGGCACTTCATTACCTTCTATTTCTATCATCCCTGTTTTTAACTCCTCGTAGGTAACTTTCCTCACTACTGGTCGTTCCCTTCTGCCAACGCCATAATCAAGCACTTCTGTTACAATATCCGCATCTTGTATTCCCGTTTTCTTCGCTATATCCTCGTTCAGTACAGGTATCGGTATTCCAATACCCACATACAGCGTCACGCCATATTTGTGGAATGTAGCACCTCGGAGGTATTCTGTACTCATTTCCTTCAGGTTCCCCGTGACCATTAACGTTCCAAAGCGGTCGGCAGGGTTGTGCTGCGTTCCCGTTCCCACCACATATCCGCTTGCACCGCAAAGGAAAATCCTTGTTCCCAATCCTATGGTCTCGAAATCGGGGTCGTTAGAAAGAGGAGAAAGGGCTCCTGCACCACAATAAGTCGCATTACGATAATTAGGTAGCAGCGTGCCCATATAGGTATATAAAGTTCTGTCCGTGGAGTTCGCCCCGACTTCATGCCGTTGTGATGAATTCCGCGGATTTATCATTATCGCTTGATTCACCTCGTCAAGCGTAATTGTTGTTTCTATTTCTTTACGAGGATAGCAGTCTGTGCCGTAGCCGATAGCCTTCATCTCTAATTGCTTACCCGCCACTAAATCCTCTATTGCATGCCCGCCACCATATTCCATTCCTTTCTCCTCGGATAATTGTGCTGCTCCTAAATACGCATCTACCGCTGCAAGACCCGTATATGCTTCTACGTCGTTAAGCCACACACGCTGCATTTTTAGCGGGGGTTCGGAATGCCCGAAGTTGATGAGCACACCTGAGGAACACATAGGGCCAAACGTCCCGGTGGTTACGACATCCACTTCCTTCACTGCTTCTTCTGCCCCTAACTCGCTCACTATCTCGCTCATTCTATCCGCTGTTACTACGCGAACACTGCCATCCCCGATTTTTTCGTTTATCTCCCCTATGGTTTTAGTTTGCATAGTACTAATATCCCCCCCCTCACATTATAGCTCTCGCTATTCTTCTTATACCGATAACAGACGGCGCATCGTCAGGTAAATCCACGATTGGCACGCCTTTAAAGTCATATTCAGGGATTAAAGGGTCAAAGGGTATTATTTCCTCTATCGTGAGTCCGTATTTCTTTGCTTCTTCTATTATCATCGCCTCCATGCCCTCTGGTATTTTATTCGCTATGTTCATCATTTGCTTCACGTCAGCATCTATTTCCTCGGCAATCCGCCTGAGCCGCAATGCGGTTTTTATGCTCTTCAGCGTCATGTCCAGCACGACAAGCATCACGTCAACATCTCTTGTCGTTCTTCTACTGAGGTGCTCCAGACCCGCTTCGCAATCTATTATCGTGTAATCGTAGTTCTTCGTCAACGTGTCTATAATCATTCGTATTATGTGATTTACCGGGCAGTAGCAGCCCGGCCCCTCAGGGCGGCCCATAACCAGCAGGTCATACTGCTCTTCCTCTTCTATTATCGCCGCTATTTTACCCTCGAATTGCGACCTCACGTCTAACGTAACGTCCCGATGCTTATCCTCCAACAGATCCTCCCTTACATCACCCGCCGTCTTATCATACGATATCCCAAGTGCCTCAGGCAAGTTTGAATCGGCATCCGCATCCACGGCTAATATGCAAACGTCCTGACCTGCAAGTTTCAGTATTTCAGTGATTAACCGCGCGGAAATAGCTGTCTTCCCTGTTCCCCCCTTCCCCGCTACCGCGATTATTTTGCCTTTTCGCATCATAAGATTCTCCTCGCTTGGGCTCAAAGTTCAGATTTGTACAAGAAGGCGTGGTTTGTTTGTTTCTTCCGGTTACCTAACCGCGGCTAAACCCCTGCGGGTATTCTAAACCGCCAATTGAACTCACAGCTCACAGCACTTACATTCACCACTCCAAACCTGTTTACTTCCCTCTGTGACTGGATTTCATTCTCAAATCCTTCGACCCACATTTCCTGCATCTCGTCGCTCTGATCGCATTCCTTGCATTGCAGTCCATGCATATTTTCACACGGAAGAGTCTTGCTTCCGCCTCTGGGAATCTTGCCATTTTCGGTTTTTACCTCTCCTCAGTATATCTACTCTACAACCTTTTATTTATATCTACTGCATAAAAACCTTTAAATAATTTCACAAATAAAGGAAAGATAAAAAATTAAATTGTTGACACAGATTAACGCAGATTAACACAGATGATAAAAATTAACCGTGTTCAACGTAAATAAATACGCGTAAATCAGTGTTAATCCGTGTCTTAAATAGAAGGAAGTTATACTTTATATACAATGAAAAAAATAAAAGTTGGGGTATTAGGTGCGACCGGAAGCGTAGGGCAGCGATTTGTGCAGCTTTTGGACGGACACCCCTGGTTTGAACTCAAATCGTTGTTTGCTTCTGAACGAAGTGCGGGTAAGAAATACCGCGAGGTATCGAAGTGGTTTCTTCCCTATGAGATGCCCGCGGAAGCAGCAGAGATGGTAGTGCAATCGCTGAACGATGTGGATACTTCAGAGAACGAAGACATCGCAATTATGTTCTCTGCTTTGCCGGGCTCGGTTGCAAGCGAGGTAGAGAAGAGATGTGCACAGGCAGGATATTGCGTGGCAAGTAATGTCTCGGTGCATAGGATGGAGCCTGATGTGCCTCTGGTCATTCCTGAGATAAACGCCGACCACTTAGCATTAATCGAGGTGCAAAAAGAGAAGCGGGGATGGGATGGATTCATCATAACAAATCCTAACTGTTCTGCCATCGTCATGACGTTGAGTTTGAAACCGCTGATGAGATACGGGGTAAAAGAAGTGCGGGTGTCAACCATGCAGGCGGTATCGGGTGCGGGATATGCAGGCGTACCGTCAATGGCGATTCTGGATAACGTGATACCGTTTATAGAAAGCGAAGAAGATAAGATGGAAAGTGAACCGCTGAAGATTCTCGGCACAGTGGAAGAAGGTTCAGGAATAAAAAACGCCGCATTCAACGTGTGTGCTTCTTGTCATCGGGTTCCGGTGATGGATGGTCATACCGAGGCGATATGGGTAAAGTTTGAGGAAGGTGTAACGGAAGAAGAAGCAAAGAAGGCGTTTAAGGACTTCACCACCGACATAAAAACACCTTTTGCTCCTGCGAAGCCTATAATACTGCGTGAGGAGCAGGATAGACCGCAGCCCAGGTTAGACCGTGATGCAGGGATGGGTATGAGTGTATCGGTAGGGAGAATAAGAGCAGGAAGAATGGAGAATGAGGTGAAGTACATTGCACAGGGTCACAATACGGTACGAGGTGCTGCGGGTGCGTCCATATTGAATGCTGAAGTACTGGTGGAGAGGAAATACGTATAAAAACCTAATTTTAGTCGGCTTTTAACAGTGGCTTTAAATTAAAATGATTATTTCTTCATCAGCGAATCCATCTCAACGAAATTGCTGGATTGTGAAGTTATTGATAAGGATAAGCTGAGAAGATATAGCGACCATAATCCTGTATATAAAGTATTCCTAAGAGCGAAACGTTCGGAAAACATCAATCCCCTAATATTTTTAGGGTAGCCTATTTATCTACCTAACAACATTAATATATAGCATGGACGATAATACCCGGGCTGCGAAAGAGAAAACGTTCTGGGACAAGTTCAGTCCTGAGTATGGCCGATTCATTGCACCTCCAATGGTCAAGAAGGCAGAGGAACGGAAAGAAGCAGCAAAGCTAAAAAATGAATAAAGAAGACATTGAATGGCTTCGCATAACGGAAGGCATCTGCAAGTCGGTGCCTGTGATGTACAATGAGAACCGCGTAGGTTCCAATGCCATAACTGACCGAGTTCAGGTTCATAGTCGGCCGATACATGTGAATTCACTCGAGAATATAGTCAAGCAGGTGGTTGAGGAGGTGACAAAACGTAAGGCATATGTCGTAACCGAGGGTACGGCAGGCTATATTTTGAACCTATGAACGATAGCGATAACCGTGGCAAGTTAAAGGAAAACCTCGAAAAGCCATATTATGGATATAGCATAATGAGGTATCTCACAGTGGCTTTAATAATAGGGGGCATTGTGAGCATAGCACTTGCAATTATTTTCACAGCCTGGGTTTCTATTTCATGCTGGGTTTTAGGAGCAATCTTACTCTCTTTTGGAGTGTTCTGGCATCTTTCGATGGGCTGGGTGAACGATCCTGAGAAAATAGAGCTCGTAAAGGATAAGTTCTCAAACCAGTTAGAAAACGTCTGGGCTGGCAATGGTAAAGTGCTGGACATGGGAACGGGGCTTGGTCGTGTAGCAATTGAAATAGCCAAACAGTTTCCGGAAGCACAGGTAATTGGCGTGGATACGTGGACGAAAGGCTGGAAATTATTTGGAATGACGAAAGCAGGTGCGGAGAAAAATGCGAGAATTGAAGGTGTGAGTAGCAGATGCGCGTTCCAAACTGATAGTGCACTTGACTTGCCATTCGGGGATGGAGAATTTCAATTAGTGGTAAGTTCATTTGCCTTTCACGAGATTAAAGTGCCAGACCGAACGGTTCTCCTCAAAGAAGCCATCCGACTCCTTGCACCCGGCGGTGTGTTCGTGATATGCGACCCCTTTAGCGGTTCTTTCTTGAATGCATATAAAGTGAAGAGCGTGCCTGAACTACTTGAAAAGGTGCAGCGGATGGGTGTTGACGATGCGAAATTTGTGAGTTTTAAGGAAGCGGGTGTCAATCTCGGTAGGCTCGCGCATATCTGGGAAATGGGATAT